>NZ_JAOSHO010000035.1 GCF_025917275.1 Pseudomonas agronomica
GTAGCCGAAGGCGGCTCGGATCGTCTGGTGGAAAACACAGTGAGCTGAACGATCTCTTCACCACTCCGAAAGCCGGTCGAACCTACCCATGTTGCTTCCAAAACAAAGGCGCCGCTTATCTCTCACGAGGAAGCGGCGTTGTTTTGCAAGGCGTCATGGGGCCCTAAACGATGCTATCCACCACCCCCCCATCAACACGCAGCGCCGCCCCAGTGGTGGCCGAGGCCTGTTCCGAGCTGGCGTAGATGATCATGTTGGCAACTTCCTCCACCCGCGCCGCGCGCTGGATGATCGAAGTGCTGCGGTGTTCATTGACGAAATCTGCCGCAACCTTTTCCAGGCTTTTCCCGCTGCGCTCGACGTCGGCCTGGAGCATCTGGGCCACGCCCTCGGAAAGGGTCGGCCCGGGCAACACCGAGTTCACCGTCACGCCCGTGCCAGCGAGGCGCTTGGCCAGGCCGCGAGCGATTGAAAGTTGGGCGGTCTTGGTGAAGCCGTAGTGGATCATGTCGGCGGGAATGTTCACGCCCGATTCCGACGAGATAAACACGATTCGCCCCCAACCGCGCTCGACCATGCCTTGCGCATAGGCCCTGGCAACCCGCACGCCCGACATCACGTTGGTTTCAAAGAAACGCTGCCATTCGCTGTCCGGCGTTTCAAAAAAGTCTTCCTGTTTGAAAATGCCCAGGTTGTTGATGACGATATCGAAGCTTGGGTACTTGGCGACCAGGGCCTCGCAGCCAGGCGCGCTGCTGAGATCACCAACGAAGCCTTTGGCCTTCGACGCAAGATCGCCCAAACGCTGCAACGCGTCCTCCACGCTGCTCTCGCTGCGACCGTTGATGACCACATGGGCGCCAGCTTGCAGGAAGCCTTTGGCGGTCGCGAAACCGATACCACTGGTGGACCCGGTGACCAGGACGTGACGTCCGGTGAAATCGATGTTCATGAGGGGGGACTCCTTGATTAATGAACCAGAGGAAGTGCGATAGTTCTGGCTGGACGGTCGCCCGACGGATTCAGAGAGGCTTTGCCATCCCGACGTCGCCGAATATCGCAGGCCCTTAATCATGGACACGATTAAGGCTTTGCGCCTCTTTGTGACGGTTTTTTCCGCGAATGCCCATTGATGCTTCCTTGGCTGATTGGGGGACAAGGAAGATTAGGGCATCAGCCGATATCAACGTAAAGGTGCCGGCCTGTTCGCGAGCAGGCTCGCTCCCACGGGGCTGGTGGAGGTTTTTGGTCATGGGGGAGGGGTACAGCGCAGCCCGGCGGGAGCAAGCTCCCTCGCCACGGGATTCGGTAGACCCAGCTTTCAGGCTTGCGCGCTGAATCGCTGCGCAGCACGCCGCTCAAGCATTGCGGCTTCCGTCTCTCGCGTCGCCCGTTCGCCTTTGTACGCCAGTTGGTTGAAAAACAACCCGTCCGAAAACTCCTGGGGAGGAACCGAGCCGGCGCGTTTGAGCATCGGCGCCAGATCGATGGTACTGGCGAAGTTTTCCTGGGTCAGGTTGTAGCGGCCCAGGTAGCTGCCGGACCAGGGCGAGTCGGCGTCGACCATGTCGATAGAGGCGTCGCGGAACGCAACGGCGGCGGCTTTCAGATCAGTGGATTCATTGAGCAGATCGGTCAGCCGCTGGGTGTCCGCGCTGCTGAGTTGGCCGGCCGTGTCGAGCACCTTCAGGCGGCCATCGGCCTCGACGGTGAAGCCATATTTCTTGCCGGCCAGGTCCGGATGGGTTGCCGACAGCGTTGACTGGAACGTCTCGAAAGAGCTTCTCAGGGTGTTTTTCGCGCTCTCGGTAATCGCGGCGAATCGAGGGAAGTCTGGCGATTGGGAGCGACCGATCCAGGTTTCGATGACCACTGGCGATTCCACCATGGTCTGGGTTTCTTCACTGGGATGGTAAATCGCTGCAGGGCCGGCGCTTGTCAGCTGCTTTACCGCGTCCGCGGCAGGATTGGTTACCAGCTTCTGGTCGGAGCGGGTGAGGTTGGTGTTGGCGGGGGAGATAGCGGCAGAGCTAACAGAGAATTCCATTTCATCGGTCCATGATTGGCGGATACATCGGGTTATCGACAGCGGGGGACCGAGCTTTAGGGGGGCGGGCTGCTGCGCCGCCCAGCGGGAGCAAGCTCCCTCGCCACGGGTTCCGTGCAGGCCAAGGCATTGTGGTTGTGGCGAGGGGATCCTTGCCACCAAAGGCCATTGCCAGAATTGATTCCCTGCTTTCAGTACCACCGCGCCTCGCCCGGCGGGCGTTTCTTGAAGCGTTTCATGCTCCACATGTACTGGCTCGGGTAGGCGCGTACGTAACGCTCGACCACCTTGCTCATGGCAGCGCAGGCGGTTTCGGTGTCGGTGCTGTACATCTCTTCCGGGGCGGCTTCGAGGATGACTTTGTAGCCGGAACCGTCCGGCAGGCGCAGGGCATGAAGGAACACGCCGACTGCTTTACCGCCAGCGAGCATGTTCGGCACGAACTTGCTGGTCAGGGCCTGGGTGGCGAAGAAGGGCACGAAGATGCCGGCGGATTCGGCCGGTTCCGGGTCGGCAGGGATGCCCACTTGGCCGCCCTTGCGCACTTCCTTGATGACGCTGAGGATGCCTTCCTTGGTCGACGCCGCGACTTTGTTACCCAGTTGCACGCGCTGCTTTTGCAGCAATTCATCCACCGCCTTGAGCTTGGGCGGACGGTAGAAAATGATCGGTTTGCACTGGCTGCAATAGAAATGGTTGAGCACTTCCCAGTTGCCCAGGTGGCTGGTAATGCCGACGACGCCTTTGCCGGAGGCCAGGGCTTCTTTCAGCACCTCCAGGCCTTCGACTTCGCGCACCAGTTCGATGGAGCGCTGGGCCGGCCAGATCCAGGCGCAGGCGCTTTCGGTCAGGGATTTGCCGATGTCCTTGAGGCTCTGGCCCACCAGGCGCTCGCGCTCGGCCGGGTCCATCTCGGGAAAGCACTTGGCGAGGTTGATCCGCACCACGTCGCGGGAACGGTTGGGCAATTTCCACATGAGCCAGCCGATGGCCGAGCCCACCGCTTGCACCGCCCGCCAGGGCAGCAGTGCAAACAACCGCAGAGCGCCGACCAGCAAGGCGCCTTTCAACTTATCCACAGGTCACTCCTGAATGTATGGGCCGTGTTGCGAGCCGGCTATTCTAACCACCGTTTACCAACTCGGCGTAGCGGTCGCAGTCCTGGGTGTGGTCCATGACCATGCCGGAGGCCTGCATCAAGGCGTAGCAGATGGTTGGCCCGACGAAGGTAAACCCGGCTTTCTTCAGGCCTTTGCTCATCGCCAGCGCCTCGGGCGTAATGGCCGGCACTTCGGTGCGATCCTTGAAATGATTGATGATGGGTTTATCGCCGACGAACGACCAGAGGAATGCCACCGGGTCTTCCAGCGCCAGCCAGGCCTGGGCATTGCGACGGGCGGCCTTGAGCTTGAGACGGTTGCGGATGATGCCGGGGTCGAGCATCAGCTCATCGATTTCGGCGTCGCTCATCTGCGCCACGCGCTGCACGTCGAAGCCGTACAACACGTCCCGGTAGCGCTCGCGTTTGCGCAAAACGGTGATCCAGGACAGCCCGGCCTGGAACCCTTCGAGCAAAAGCAACTCGAACAAACCCTGCGCATCGCGCAGCGGCGTGCCCCACTCCTGATCGTGATAAGCCATGTACAACGGATCGTCAGAACACCAAAAGCAGCGTGGCATAAGGCTCCAGGGGGCGTGCGCACGAACGAATCGGGTATACTCCCGCTCTTTAAATCGCAGCCCAAGAAACAGGTGAATTTCGTGAGCCAGCCTACGCCAGCCGTGCGTACCTTCCAAGACTTGATCCTCGCCCTCCAGCAATACTGGGCCGAGCAAGGTTGCGTGGTACTTCAGCCCTACGATATGGAAGTAGGCGCCGGCACTTTCCACACTGCCACGTTTCTGCGTGCCATCGGCCCGGAAACCTGGAACGCCGCCTATGTGCAGCCCAGCCGCCGCCCGACTGACGGCCGCTACGGTGAAAACCCGAACCGCCTGCAGCATTACTACCAGTTCCAAGTGGTACTGAAGCCGAACCCGGAAAACTTCCAGGAGCTGTACCTGGGCTCCCTCAAGCACGTCGGCCTCGACCCGCTGGTGCACGACATTCGTTTCGTCGAAGACAACTGGGAATCGCCAACCCTGGGCGCCTGGGGCCTGGGCTGGGAAGTCTGGCTCAACGGTATGGAAGTGACCCAGTTCACCTACTTCCAGCAGGCGGGCGGCATCGAGTGCTACCCGGTGACCGGCGAAATCACCTACGGCCTCGAGCGCCTGGCGATGTACCTGCAGGGCGTGGACTCGGTCTACGACCTGGTGTGGGCCGACGGCCCGTTCGGCAAAGTGACCTACGGCGATGTGTTCCACCAGAACGAAGTGGAGCAGTCGACCTACAACTTCGAACACGCCAACGTCGACAAGCTGTTCGAACTGTTCGACTTCTATGAAAGCGAAGCCAAGCGCCTGATCGAGCTGGACCAGCCGCTGCCGTTGCCGAGCTATGAAATGGTGTTGAAGGCGTCCCACACCTTCAACCTGCTGGACGCACGCCGGGCGATTTCCGTGACCGCGCGCCAGCAATACATCCTGCGTGTGCGCACCCTGGCGCGTTCCGTTGCGCAAGCCTACTTGCTGGCCCGTGCCAAGCTGGGCTTCCCGATGGCGACCCCGGACCTGCGTGATGAAGTGTTGGCTAAGCTGGAGGCTGCACAATGAGTGCTCAAGATTTTCTGGTTGAACTGGGCACCGAAGAACTGCCACCCAAAGCCCTGAATACCCTGGCCGATGCTTTCCTTGCCGGCATTGAAAAAGGCCTGCATGCCGCTGGCCTGAACTTCGAAACCAAACACGTCTATGCCGCGCCGCGCCGCCTGGCCGTGCTGATCACGGCCCTGGAAACCCAGCAACCGGACCGCAGCATCAACCTTGATGGCCCGCCACGCCAGGCCGCGTTCGATGCCGACGGCAACCCGACCCAGGCCGCCCTGGGCTTCGCCAAGAAGTGCGGCGTGGACCTGAGCGAAATCGACCAGAGCGGTCCGAAGCTGCGCTATAGCCAAAGCATCAAGGGCAAGCCGACCGCCAGCCTGTTGCCGACCATCGTCGAAGACTCCCTGAACGACCTGCCGATTCCCAAGCGCATGCGCTGGGCCGCGCGCAAGGAAGAATTCGTGCGCCCGACCCAGTGGCTGGTGATGCTGCTCGGCGATCAAGTCATCGATTGCACGATCCTCGCCCAGAAGGCTGGTCGTGATTCCCGCGGCCACCGCTTCCATCATCCACAAAGCGTGCGCATTACCGCGCCGGCCAATTACCTGGCCGACCTGCGCGCCGCCTACGTGCTGGCCGACGCCAACGAGCGCCGCGAACTGATCAGCAAGCGCACCGAAGAACTGGCCACCCTGCAGGAAGGCACCGCCATCGTGCCGGCCAACCTGCTGGACGAAGTGACCGCGCTGGTGGAATGGCCGGTGCCGCTGGTGTGCTCGTTCGAGGAACGTTTCCTTGAAGTGCCCCAGGAAGCGCTGATCACCACCATGCAGGACAACCAGAAATATTTCTGCCTGCTGGACGCCGAAGGCAAGTTGCTGCCGCGTTTCATCACGGTCGCCAACATCGAAAGCAAGGACCCGCAGCAGATCGTCGCCGGTAACGAGAAAGTCGTTCGCCCGCGCCTGACCGATGCCGAGTTCTTCTTCAAGCAAGACAAGAAACAACCCCTGGAAAGCTTCAACGAGCGCCTGCGCAACGTCGTGTTCCAGGAAAAACTCGGCAGCGTCTACGACAAGGCCGAGCGCGTTTCGAAATTGGCGGCGTACATCGCCCCACGCATCGGCGGCGACGCCCAGCGCGCGGCGCGTGCCGGCATCCTGTCAAAGTGCGACCTGTCCACCGAGATGGTCGGTGAGTTCCCGGAGATGCAAGGCGTCGCCGGTTACTACTACGCCCTCAACGATGGCGAGCCACAGGACGTGGCCCTGGCCCTGAACGAGCAGTACATGCCACGCGGTGCCGGCGCTGAATTGCCGACCACCCTGACCGGTGCGGCCGTGGCGATCGCCGACAAGCTCGACACCTTGGTCGGCATCTTCGGCATCGGCATGCTGCCCACCGGCAGCAAGGACCCGTATGCCTTGCGTCGTGCGGCGCTGGGTGTGTTGCGGATCCTGATCGACAAGCAGTTGGACCTGGACCTGAACGACGCCGTGGCCTTCGCCGTCAATGCGTTCGGCAGCAAGGTCAAGGCTGCCGGCCTGGCCGATGCAGTGTTGGAATTCATCTTCGACCGCCTGCGTGCGCGTTATGAAGACGAAGGCGTCGACGTTGCGACCTACTTGTCGGTGCGTGCCCTGAAACCGGGTTCGGCCCTGGACTTCGACCAGCGCGTGCAAGCGGTTCAGGCCTTCCGCAAACTGCCGGAAGCGGCAGCATTGGCGGCGGTGAACAAGCGCGTGTCGAACCTGTTGGGCAAGGCCGAAGGCAACATCGCGGCCACCGTCGAAGCCAAGTATTTCGACAACGCCAACGAGTTTTCCCTTTACTCGGCGATCCAGCAGGCGGACCAGGCGGTCCAGCCAATGGCGGCGGCGCGTCAGTACAGCGAAACCCTGGCGCGCCTGGCGGCACTGCGCGAACCGGTGGATGCGTTTTTCGAGGCGGTGATGGTCAATGCCGAAGACGCCAAGGTGCGGGCCAACCGTTACGCGCTGCTGGCTCGTCTGCGTGGGCTGTTTCTCGGCGTCGCCGATATTTCGTTGCTGGGGTAACGCTTGAAACTGCTGATTCTCGATCGGGACGGGGTGATCAATCACGACTCCGACGCTTACATCAAATCGGTGGAGGAGTGGTTGCCGATCCCCGGTTCCATCGAGGCCATTGCGCAGTTGAGCAGGGCCGGCTGGACGGTGGCGGTGGCCACCAACCAGTCGGGCATCGCTCGCGGTTACTACGAACTCGCCGTCCTCGATGCCATGCATGAGCGTTTGCGCGCCCTGGTGGCGGAGCAGGGCGGGGAGGTCGGCTTGATCGTCTACTGCCCGCACGGGCCGGATGAAGGTTGCGATTGCCGCAAGCCCAAGCCGGGTATGTTGAAAACCATCGCCGCGCATTACGGCGTTGCGCTGTCGGGTGTCTGGTTTGTCGGCGACAGCCTCGGTGACCTGGAGGCGGCCAAGGCCGTCGATTGTCAGCCAGTTTTGGTAAAGACCGGGAAAGGCGAAAAGACTCTGGGCAAGACCCTACCGGTAGGCACCTTGATCTTTGACGACCTGGCGGCGATTGCCGCTGAACTTATCCACAATTAGAGCTCCCCGACATCCTGATCAAGGATCGTTCGGGAAGCGCTTAAGCAGGCGGGCCTTGCCCGCAATGGTAAACGCCGCTATGTCGATACTGCAGGCCATCAGAACCTTTCTCTTTTACCTGCTGTTGGGCACCAGCTCCTTGCTGTGGTGCACCTTGAGTTTTTTTGTCGCGCCATTCATGTCGTTCAAGACGCGCTACCGCTTCATCAACGTCTATTGGTGCCGCTGCGCCCTGTGGTTAAGCAAGGTGTTCCTGGGCATCCGTTACGAAGTGAAGGGTGCCGAGAACGTGCCTGACCGGCCCTGCGTCATCCAGTCCAACCACCAAAGCACCTGGGAAACATTCTTTCTCTCGGCCTATTTCGAGCCGTTGAGCCAGGTACTCAAGCGTGAACTGTTGTTCGTACCGTTCTTCGGCTGGGCCATGGCGATGCTGCGCCCGATTGCCATTGATCGCGACAATCCCAAGGTTGCACTCAAGCAGGTGGCACAAAAAGGCGACGTGCTCCTCAAGGACAACGTTTGGGTCCTGATTTTTCCCGAGGGTACTCGCGTGCCTTATGGGACGATCGGCAAGTTTTCCCGCAGCGGTTCGGCATTGGCGGTAAACGCATCCCTGCCGGTCCTGCCGATTGCACACAATGCGGGCAAATTCTGGCCAAAGGCTGGCTGGATCAGAAAACCGGGTGTCATCACCGTGGTTATCGGCAAACCCATGTATGCAGAGGGTACTGGGCCCCGCGCCATCGCCGATCTCAACGATCGCGTACAGGCTTGGAATGAGCAGACGCAAAGGGAACTGGGTTCGCTTCCGCCAGCGCCTGCCGCACCCGCAGCATCGGACCAGCTCGCTGTTTGAGAACTGTGGATAACCTGTGTACCGTTTTGTCCGATTTCGTCGCTTTTATTTTTTAAGTATTTGTTTTTAAAGCATATTTCTTAAGTACATAAAACATCGGAAAAGGTGCATAAGTTTTTATAGCCTTAATCGCAGCTACGATATCTCGTCGAAGACTGCGATTTTTCGCTCAACTCAACAGTTGAAACCGCAAGCTGAACGTTGTCCCCCTCCCGACCACACTATGGCATCCGATCTGACCACCGTGACGATCCACGACCGCCTTGACCATGGACAGTCCAAGGCCAATGCCATCTACGCCCTGGGCAGAGGAGAAGCGTCGATATTGGCTGAACAAATCCGGCAGTTCCTCGGCGCCGATGCCTTTACCTTGGTCAACGACGTCACACGTCAACCAACCCTCCATGCAGCGAACGTTTAGCGAGACGCGCGTTTCGCGAGGGCTGTATTTGATCGCGTTCTCCAGCAAGTTGAATAGTGCGCGGGTCAGCAGTGGCTGATCAGCGCTGACCATGGCTTCGTCATCCTCCAGCTCGTGTTCCAGCTGGATATTTTTTGCCTGGGCAATGGGCAACGCCTGATCAATCACGTCCAGCACCAGCATGGCAAACAAAGTCGGTCGGAATTGGTAGGCCTCGGATTCCGCCTTCGCCAATTGCACGAAACCGTCGGTGAGGTCCAGGGCGCGACGCACCTGGTGCTCGATCTGATCGAACAGTGGATTGTCCGCGCCGGCCTCATGGCGCTGCACGTCGAGCAGGGCGAGTATCGCCGAATGAGGTGCGCGCAGGTCGTGGGACAAAAACCGGAGCATCACGCTGCGCTGTTCTTCTGCCTCGCGCTCAGCGCTCAGGTCAGTCAGGCTCAGCAACCAGCCAATCGGCACATCGCCCTCGACCGGCAGCAATGCCGCACGTTCGAGGCGCAGGCTGCGCTCTCGGATATCGCGAAACTCGGTCAGTGGCAACGTAGACAGTCGATGCTCAGGGCTGTGGTCCAGTGGCGGATACCCCAAGCGGGCCAGTTCCTCGATCACGTCACCGTCCACCAAGCTGTGGCCGAACAATTCACGGGCCTTGCGATTGCCGAGCAGTATCTTGCCCTGTGGGTCACTGATCATGGTCGCCACGGGCAGGTACTCCAAACCATCGGCGATAAAACGACGGGTATCGCGCGTCCGGCCCATGGCTTGTTCCAACGCCATGATTTGCCCCTGCAGACGGTCACTTCCGGAATACGAGGCCCGACGTCGCTCGGGGAATACTTTCGGCTCGGCGTCCAGCCGGGCCAACTCCCAACCGAAATAGGCCAGCACCACGCTCAGTCGGCGCCAGTTCCAGATCAGATAGCCACACAACATTCCCATCAAACTGGCCACCGGCGACCACCACCAGCCCTGAGCGCCCAACAGTGCGCTGGTCAGCAGGGCCACGCTCATGCCCCCTAGTGTGGTCCCCAGTGCGAGACGGGGGCGCAACAAGAGCAATCCGAGTACCGCTCCAACCAGACACATGGACAGCAATGCTGCTTCTGGTCCATTGGGGGCCGTTTGCGTGCTGAACGAAATCAGCGCCGTCAGCGGTAACAGAAGCAGGCTTATCCAAAACCACTCCCGCATCAATTGTCGAAACAATTGTTGTACCTGAGTCGGTTCACGGCTTTCACGGCGACGCGGATTGCTCATAAGGGCCCTGGCGGAACATGAGGAAGAAAATGACCAACGCTCGGATCTTGGACGGCAAGCCCGAGGACGAGACTATAACGGACTCGATGGACGGCGTGCGGCTGCCTTTCCCTGCGCGCTGCGAGCCGGTATTGTCTCAGCCAGCGACGGGAGCATGGAACGACTCGGCTATCGGGTTGGGCGTTCCTGTCCACCTGGAAGATGTCCGTTATTTTTCGAGTTCAAGGAATCGCGTCATGCGTGTCGCCATACTGGATGACGAACCGGCCGAGCTGCGCCGGGTGGAACAGACACTGCAACAAATCCCCGGCAGGGGTGAACAACCCTGGACCTTGCACAGTTTCGAACGCACCGAAGACCTGCTGCGCCAACTGCGGCGTGAAACCTTCGACCTGTTGATCCTCGATTGGCAATTGCCTGATATCAGCGGACTTGCCCTGCTGCGCTGGACGCGCGAGCACATGGACTCGCCGCCGGCCGCCATCATGCTCACCAGCCGGGACGGAGAACACGACATCGTCCAGGCCCTGAACGCCGGTGCGGACGATTACGTCAGCAAACCGTTTCGCCCGAACGAACTCAAGGCCCGGGTCACCGCAGTGCTGCGCCGCCACAACTTGCAACGCACTCCGGCCAGCGAGGTGCTGGTGTTCAATGACCTGGAATTCGACGATGCCGAACTGACCGTCACCCGTGCCGGCATTCCCATCAGCCTCACCGAGCGGGAGTACCGCCTGGCCCGCTGCCTATTCGCCAACCTGGGCCGGCCGCTGTCGCGGGAATATTTTTATGAGCGCTTCTGGACCCACGAGGAAATGACCTCGTCCCGTCCGCTCGACACCCATATCTATCGCCTGCGCAACAAGCTCGGGCTGACGGCGGATCGGGGTTGGCAGTTGCTGACGATCTATGGGTATGGGTATCGATTGGAGAGTGTGGCGGCGGGGAGTGAGGCGTCTGTCGCAAGTTAAAAAACAGTAGGTCCGTCGCGAGGGAGCTTGTAGGAGCTGTGTAGGAGCTGCCGAGTGCAACGAGGCTGCGATCTTTCCAAAGACACTTGAATCTCAAGCGAAAGATCAAGATCAAAATCAAGAGATCGCAGGCTTCGCCAGCTCCTACAGAATCAAGCGGGAGCAAGCTCCCTCGCCACAATGAATATCAGCCGATCGTCTGCACCGGGCTTCCTGTCTTTGCGACCCGGCGACGCTGTATCAGCACACCAGACAGCACCACCAACACACTCAGCAGCCCCGTCGCCAGGATCTCCACCCGGTGGGCTTCCTGGAACAACATGATGGTCAAGGCCCCGACGATAAAGACAATCACCGCATAGGTCAGGCCCGGAAACAGCCACATGCTGAAGGCAACTTTTTCACCGCGAGCCATTCGTTGCTTGCGCATGCGCAGTTGCGAAACCGCGATGACCAGGTAAACCAGCAGAGCAATGGCGCCCGAGCTGGCCAGCAGGAATTCGAACACCGCAGCCGGGGCCACATAATTGGCAAACACCGCCAGGAAAGCCGCACCGGTCGACAGCATCACGGCCCAATAAGGCGTACCGCTTTTGTTGGTGCGCTGGGAAACAACTGGCGCATCACCACGCTTGCCCAACGAGAACATCATCCGCGACGCCGTATACAGGGCCGAGTTCAGGCAACTCGTTACCGCAACCAGGACGACGATATCGACGATCAGCTTGGCATCGGGGATTCCCATGCGCTCAAGCACCGTCTGGTACGAGCCGATACTGGCCAGGAGCGGGTCGTTCCACGGCACCAAGGCCACGACAATGAAGATGGACACAAGATAGAACAAGCCAATCCGCCAGATCACCGAGTTGGTTGCCTTGGAAATCTGCTGGCCAGGGTTCTTCGATTCGGCGGCGGCAATGGTCACGATCTCGGTGCCCATGAATGAAAACATGGTGGTGAGAATGGCCCCCAGTACCGCGCCCATGCCGTTTGGCATGAAACCTTGGGTATCGAACAGGTGCGAAATACCACTCACTTGGCTAGTGGGCAGGAAACCGAATATCGCCAGCAAGCCAAGGCCGACGAAACCAATGATCGCTACCACCTTGACCAGGGCGAACCAGAATTCGAATTCGCCGTAGTTCTTCACGCTGAACAGATTCGTGACGGTCAGGAGCAACGTGATGACCAACGTAAAGGCCCATATGGCCACGTTTGGGAACCAGGCATGCAGGATCGTCGCGGCAGCGTTGGCCTCCAACGGAATGACCAGGACCCAGAACCACCAGTAGAGCCAGCCGATGGTGAAACCGGCCCAATGACCAATCGCCCGGTCCGCATAGGTAGAGAAGGAGCCGGTGTCCGGCGACGCCACCGCCATTTCGCCCAGCATGCGCATCACCAGCACCACCAAGGCACCCGCAGCAGCGTAGGCCAACAGCACGGCCGGCCCGGCTGCTGCAATCGCATGGCCGGAACCGACGAACAGTCCTGCGCCAATCACACCGGCGATGGAGAGCATCGTCACATGACGGGGCTTGAGCCCTTGCTCCAGATTATCGAAAGTTTGCGTACCACTCATTGAGACTACCCTTGGTATTGAATTTGTTCGTACCACCTCGTCCCATCGCTTTCTGTAAATTTAAAAAAACGATGTGTAAGTTATTAAACACGCAAATTTTACGCCAGGATATTTGAAGTCCCCGTTATCCGGGGGTCCTCCGAAAATTCCTAACTCATTGAGAATGAAGGCTTTATGCCAGGGTGTTACCTGGTTACACCTTTATGAGCAATGCGCCTAGGGAAGGGCAGCCGTTTTCAGGCGTAAAAAAAAGCCAACGCATAAGCGTTGGCTTTTTTTGGAACGGGTGCTGCGCAAGGATCAGAAATCCAGGTTAGACACCGCCAATGCATTGCTCTCGATGAAGTCACGACGGGGCTCGACCGCATCACCCATCAGGGTGTTGAAGATCTGGTCCGCGCCAATGGCGTCTTCGATGGTGACTTTCAGCATGCGACGCGAACCCGGGTCCATGGTGGTTTCCCATAGCTGATCCGGGTTCATCTCACCCAGCCCTTTGTATCGCTGGATGGTGTGACGCTTGGTGCTTTCGGCCATCAGCCATTCAAGGGCTTCCTTGAACTCGGTTACCGATTTCTTGCGCTCGCCACGTTGGATATACGCACCTTCGTCCAACAGCGTGCTCAATTGCGCGCCGAGGGAAACAACAGTCTTGTAGTCGTTGCTGCCGAAGAAGTCGCGGTTGAAGGTGACGTAGTTCGACAGGCCGTGGGAGATCAGTTCGACCTCCGGCAGCCAGACGTTACGTTCACGGTCTTCGCGCAGGCTGGCCTTGTAGACCAGGCCGGATTTTTCCACGGTGCGCAGGCGGACTTCGTACTGGGCCAGCCAATCCTGCATCGCTGCGTGATCGGACAGTTGCTCCAGGCTGACGGCCGGCAGGTAGATGAAGTGCTCGGTCAGTTCCTGTGGGTACAGGCGCGACAGGCGCTTGAGGGTCTTCATCACCAGGCGGAAGTCATTCACCAGGCGCTCGAGGGCCTCACCGGAAATGCCCGGGGCGTCTTCGTTCAGGTGCAGGCTCGCGTCTTCCAGGGCCGACTGCGTCATGTACTCTTCCATGGCGTCGTCGTCTTTGATGTATTGCTCTTGCTTGCCTTTCTTGACCTTGTACAGCGGCGGCTGGGCAATGTAGATGTAGCCGCGCTCGATCAGTTCCGGCAGCTGACGGAAGAAGAACGTCAGCAGCAGGGTACGGATGTGCGAGCCGTCGACGTCGGCGTCGGTCATGATGATGATGTTGTGATAGCGCAGCTTGTCGATATTGTATTCTTCGCGCCCAATACCGCAGCCCAACGCGGTGATCAAGGTGCCGACTTCCTGGGAGGAAATCATCTTGTCGAAGCGCGCCTTCTCGACGTTGAGAATCTTGCCCTTGAGCGGCAGGATGGCCTGGGTGCGGCGGTTGCGACCCTGCTTGGCGGAACCGCCAGCGGAGTCACCTTCCACGAGGTACAGCTCGGACAGGGCAGGGTCCTTTTCCTGGCAGTCGGCCAATTTGCCCGGCAAGCCAGCGATGTCCAGCGCGCCTTTGCGGCGAGTCATTTCACGAGCCTTGCGCGCGGCTTCACGGGCACGGGCGGCGTCGATCATCTTGCCGACCACCAGCTTGGCTTCGTTCGGGTTCTCCAGCAGGAAGTCGGAAAAGTATTTGCCCATCTCCTGCTCAACTGCGGTCTTCACTTCGGAAGACACCAGCTTGTCCTTGGTCTGGGAGCTGAACTTCGGATCCGGCACCTTCACCGAAATGATCGCGGTCAGGCCTTCACGGGCATCGTCACCGGTAGTGGCGACTTTGTGCTTCTTCGCCAGGCCTTCCTGTTCGATGTAGTTGTTCAAGTTACGGGTCAGCGCCGAACGGAAGCCCACCAGGTGGGTACCGCCATCACGCTGTGGAATGTTGTTGGTGAAGCACAGCAGGTTCTCGTTGAAGCTGTCGTTCCACTGCAAGGCGATTTCCACGCCGATCCCGTCTTCACGCTGGACGTTGAAGTGGAACACCTGGTTGACCGGGGTCTTGTTGGTGTTCAGGTACTCAACGAACGCACGCAGGCCACCTTCGTACTTGAACAGCTCTTCCTTGCCGCTGCGCTCGTCCTTGAGGACGATGCCGACACCGGAGTTGAGGAAGGACAGTTCACGAATCCGCTTGGCCAGGATGTCCCAGCTGAAGTGGATGTTCTTGAAGGTTTCGCTCGAAGCCTTGAAATGGATCTGGGTGCCGGTGGTCTCGCTGTCGCCGACAATCGCCATCGGTGCCTGAGGCACGCCGTGGACATAAGTCTGTTCCCAGATCTTGCCGCTGCGGCGAACCGTCAGGACCAGTTCTTCGGACAGCGCGTTCACCACCGAGACACCCACGCCGTGCAAGCCGCCGGATACCTTGTAGGAGTTGTCGTCGAACTTACCGCCAGCGTGGAGGACGGTCATGATGACCTCGGCGGCGGAAACACCTTCCTCTTTGTGCACATCTACCGGGATGCCACGGCCGTTGTCGCGAACGGTGATGGATTCGTCCGGGTGGATGATGATGCTGATGTCGTCGCAATAACCGGCGAGGGCTTCGTCGATGGAGTTGTCGACCACCTCGAACACCATGTGGTGCAGGCCGCTACCATCGTCGGTGTCGCCAATGTACATACCGGGACGTTTGCGTACGGCATCCAGGCCTTTCAGCACTTTAATGCTCGTTGAGTCGTACGTATTTTCTTCGCTCAATGCCTTCACTCCCGATGGTCGTGGGTCTGGGTGATACGGCCCTGTTCCACGTGGAACAGAGCGACTGGCGTTTCCGTCTGCCAGCCTTCCCTCAATAATTCGTGGTCTACACAGGTAATGAATACCTGGCAGCGTAAGTCTTCCAGCAAGCGGCACAGCGCACGGCGGTGGGCCTCGTCCAGCTCGGACGGCAAGTCATCCACCAGATAAATACACTGACCGCGACGGGCCTGGCTGACCAGATGCCCTTGGGCGATACGCAAGGCGCATACCACCAACTTCTGCTGCCCCCGGGACAAGATGTCCGCGGCGTTATGTGCGCCCAATCTAAGACGCAAGTCAGCGCGTTGTGGTCCAGCCTGGGTGTGTCCCATCTGCTGGTCCCGCTGCAGCGAGCCAGCCAGCACGGCACTCAATTCCCGGTCCTTGTCCCAGCCTCGGTAATAGCTGAGCGTCAGTCCCTCAAGCTCAACCAGTTCGCTCAAGGTCTGCTCGAAGACCGGTTTCAAGGCTTTGATATAAGCGCGGCGGTATTCATCGATTTCAGCGCTGGCCTGGCACAGTTCCCTGTCCCAAACCGCTTGCGAAACGGCGTCAAGTGTACCATGTCGCAGCCAAGAGTTACGCTGGCGCAGCGCCTTCTGCAGACGTTGCCAAGTCGCCATGAAACGCGGTTCCACGTGGAACACGCCCCAATCCAGGAACTGCCGGCGGATCTTCGGTGCGCCTTCCAACAGGCGGAAGCTATCCGGGTTGATCAGCTGCAACGGCAGAATCTCTGCTAGCTGCGCAGCACTGCGGGCGTTCTGCCCGTCGATGCGAATCTGGAACTCGCCTTGCCTATCCCGCGAAATCCCCAGGGCGCTGTGGCCGCCTTCCGCCAGCTCCACCTGGCCGAACACTGTGCACGCCAGTTGATCGTACTGGATGACCGGTAACAGGCGGGCGCTGCGAAACGAACGGGCAAGCCCAAGCAGGTGCACGGCTTCCAGAACGCTGGTTTTGCCGCTGCCGTTGGCGCCGTAAAGGATATTGATGCGTGGGGAGGGGGAGAAGGTCACCGGGTGCAGATTGCGCACCGCGGTGACCGAGACGCGACTTAAGGACATCTAGCTGATCTGATTACAAACGCATCGGCATGACAACGTAGGCCGAGTCGTCGTTGTCGGACTCTTGCACCAGCGCGCTGCTGTTGGAGTCAGACAGGATCAGACGAACCTGCTCGGTGGTCATCACGCCCAGCACGTCGAGCAGGTAGCTGACGTTGAAGCCGATTTCCAGGGAGCCGCCGTTGTATTCAACGCCGACTTCTTCTTCCGCTTCTTCCTGCTCCGGGTTGTTCGCCTGGATCTTCAGCTGACCATTGGCCAGCTGCAGGCGAATGCCACGGTACTTCTCGTTGGAGAGGATCGCGGTACGGCTGAAGGCTTCGCGCAGCGCTTGGCGATCGCCCAGCACCAGCTTGTCACCACCTTTTGGCAGCACACGCTCGTAGTCAGGGAACTTGCCGTCCACCAGTTTCGACGTGAAAGTGAATTCGCCGGTCGTGGCGCGGATGTGGTGTTGGCCCAACACGATGCTGACGTTGCCATCGGGCTCGGTCAGCAGGCGGGCCAGCTCCAGGATGCCTTTGCGCGGCACGATCACCTGGTGGCGATCCGGTTGACCGATATCGGCCTGCATCGAACACATGGCCAGGCGGTGACCGTCGGTGGCAACAGCGCGAATAACGCCGGCAGACACTTCCAGGAGCATGCCGTTGAGGTAGTAACGCACGTCCTGCTGGGCCATGGCGAAACTGGTGCGTTCGATCAGGCGACGCAATTTGCTCTGGTCCAGGCTGCAGGTCAGCGAACCCGGGCCTTCTTCCACAGTCGGGAAGTCGTTGGCGGGCAACGTGGACAGGGTGAAGCGGCTGCGGCCGGCCTTGACCACGAGCTTCTGCTCATCAACCTTGATGTCGATCAGCGCGTCGTTGGGCAGGCTCTTGCAGATATCCATCAGCTTGCGCGCGGGCACGGTGATTGAACCCGGATCTGCCGGTTCTTCAAGTTGCACACGACCGACCAGCTCGACTTCCAGGTCGGTACCGGTCAGCGACAATTGCTGGCCTTCGACAACCAGCAGCACGTTGGAAAGTACCGGCAAGGTCTGGCGGCGTTCGACGACGCCCGCGACCAGTTGCAGGGGTTTCAACAGGGCTTCGCGTTGAATGGTGAAATGCATGGTCTAGTCCCTTGCCTTAATAAGCTGCGCTGGTGGTCATCAAGTGGTCAGTGTACGCAGCAGGTTCTTGTAGTCCTCGCGGATGTCCGCGTCGGATTCCTTAAGTTCGTTGATCTTGCGGCAGGCGTGCAGCACGGTGGTGTGGTCGCGTCCGCCAAACACATCACCGATTTCCGGCAGGCTGTGGTTGGTCAGTTCCTTGGACAGGGCCATGGCCACCTGGCGCGGACGTGCCACCGAACGCGAACGGCGCTTGGACAGCAGGTCGGAAATCTTGATCTTGTAGTATTCAGCAACAGTACGCTGAATGTTATCCACAGACACCAGCTTGTCCTGCAGCGCCAACAAGTCCTTCAAGGACTCGCGGATAAGCTCGATCGTGATGTCGCGCCCCATGAAGTGCGAGTGAGCGATCACCCGCTTGAGGGCGCCTTCGAGTTCACGCACGTTCGAGCGAATACGCTGCGCAATAAAGAAAGCGGCGTCATGAGGCAGTTCGACCTTGGCCTGGTCGGCCTTCTTCATCAGGATCGCGACGCGGGTTTCCAGCTCCGGCGGCTCGACGGCCACCGTCAGGCCCCAGCCGAAACGCGACTTGAGGCGCTCCTCGAGGCCTTCGATCTCTTTCGGGTAGCGGTCACTGGTGAGAATGACCTGCTGCCCGCCTTCCAGCAACGCGTTGAAGGTGTGGAAAAACTCTTCCTGGGAACGTTCCTTGCGGGCGAAAAACTGAATGTCGTCGATCAGCAAGGCGTCCACCGAACGGTAGAAACGCTTGAACTCATTGATCGCGTTCAGTTGCAACGCCTTGACCATGTCGGCCACGAAACGCTCGGAATGCAGGTACACGACCTTGGCATTCGGGTTCTTCTTTAATAGATGGTTGCCCACCGCATGCATCAAGTGGGTCTTACCCAGGCCGACGCCGCCATACAGGAACAGCGGGTTGTAGCCGTGCTTGGGGTTGTCCGCCACCTGCCAGGCCGCCGCGCGAGCCAACTGGTTGGATTTACCTTCGACGAAATTCTCGAAGGTAAATGTCCGGTTCAGGTAGCTGGTGTGCTTGAGAGCGCCTTCGACCTGGACGGTGCGCTGTTCGGCCCGCACCGGTGCCTGCTGGGAGCTGGCGCCGGCCATTGGGTCGAAGCTATCCCGGGAGGGCTCTTCGCTGACTTCGGCAACCTTTTGCGCGTTGCGTTTGCTCGGGGCGGGCGTGGGCGCCGTGGCGGCATGGTTGTTGACCGGTGCCGGGGCTGCTTGCTGGGCCTGGGAAGCTGCGGCAGCCAGCGGCGCGTTGGGCGCAGCACGAGGTGCCGAGCTGCGCTTGCTGCCTATTAATAAGGACAACGCAGGCGCCATGCCATTGCCATGCTCGTCGAGCAGTTCCATGACCCGGCCGAGGTATTTTTCATTGACCCAGTCTAGGACGAAACGGTTTGGCGCATAGACGCGCAATTCGTCGCCTTCGGCTTCGACCTGTAGCGGACGGATCCAAGTGTTGAATTGTTGGGCAGGCAGCTCATCGCGCAAAAGCTCCACGCACTGCTGCCAAAGTTCCACTGACACGGACATCCCCTAAGTTGAAAGCCGGTGAGGCAAAAACAAGCGGCCATTGTAGCGATCAGTCGATCACTTATCCACATGCAGCTTGTCGATCGCCCATGATTTATCAATGCCTTAACGGAACGAAAGACGACGGGCGGTCGGTGGATAAGCTCTGTGGATAACCGGGCGTGAGGTCGTTGCACAAGTGGGTGGTTAACTCGGTGCATAACCACCCTGTGGATAAGTTCGCATTCCACCCACAGCTTATCCGACAGCGCAGCACAGGCTTGCCACTGCTTTCCCGCCTAGTTGTCATTCTCTGTACATGGCGGATTACAAGGCCTCATGGCAGTTATCCACAGACAGGTGCCAGCCTTGCTTTTATAAGCTTTACAGAAAAGCTTTAAATAATTCCCTTCTTTATTTCTATATCTAGCGCTGCGTGACGAATCAGCCGAAAGCGCCCGGACATCTATTTAAAGGAAACGCTGGTTGGAAATTGACCTAGAGGCTTGCTTTCTCTAGAATCCCCGGTCTCTTAAAACGGGGGCCATTCCGGCCCGTTGTGGACGAACCAGGTAACACGACATGAAACGTACTTTCCAACCAAGCACTATCAAACGCGCTCGTACCCACGGTTTCCGTGCTCGCATGGCTACCAAGAACGGTCGTGCCGTCCTGTCGCGTCGTCGCGCCAAAGGTCGTGCGCGTCTGGCAGTTTGATAATCCGGCACTGGAGGTGAGTCAGGACTTCAGTCGGGAAAAGCGTCTGCTTACACCCCGGCATTTCAAGGCAGTCTTTGACTCCCCTACCGGCAAGGTTCCGGGGAAAAATCTCCTGCTCCTTGCGCGCAGTAACGATCTCGATCACCCCCGGCTCGGGCTGGTTATCGGGAAAAAGAGCGTCAAGCTCTCCGTTCAGCGCAATCGCCTCAAACGTCTGATGCGCGAATCGTTTCGCCTGAACCAGGATTCACTGGTCGGTTGGGACATCGTTATCGTCGCGCGCAAAGGTTTGGGTGACGTAGAAAACCCCGAATTGATTCAGCATTTCGGCAAGCTCTGGAAGCGACTGGCCCGTAATAAGCCGGTACCAGCAGTCAACACCGAAACTGTAGGGGTAGACAGTCACGATGCGTAAACTGGCACTCGTTCCGATCCAGTTTTATCGCTACGCCATTAGTCCTTTGATGGCCAGTCACTGTCGTTTCTACCCCAGTTGTTCCTGCTACGCGTACGAAGCCATAGAAAATCATGGCCTCCTGCGCGGTGGCTGGCTGACCTTTCGTCGTTTAGGTCGCTGTCATCCGTGGAATCCCGGCGGTTATGACCCGGTTCCGCCTATCCCTACCTCCCGTTCTTCTTCGATGGCCGAGTAATCATGGATATCAAACGCACGATCCTGATCGTCGCCCTGGCAATCGTGTCCTACGTCATGGTCCTTAAATGGAACCAGGACTATGGCCAGGCTGCCCTGCCGACTCAGAATGTTGCCGCCAGCAATACCGCACCGAGCCTGCCGGACACGACGGCTGGCAATAACACCGCCAGCAATGACGATGTCCCGCGCGCGGCAAGCGATACCAGTGCTCCAGCCGAAGCGCCTGTGGCTACGAGCAAGGATCTTATCCAGATCAAGACCGACGTGCTCGAGCTGGCGATCGATCCACAGGGCGGCGATGTCGCTCAATTGAAGCTGCCGTTGTATCCGCGTCGTCAGGATCATCCGGAAATCCCGTTCCAGTTGTTCGATAACGGCAACGAACGTACCTATCTGGCACAAAGTGGCCTGATCGGGGCCAACGGTCCGGATGCAAGCCCGGCCGGTCGTCCGGTTTATTCCGCCGAGAAGAAGGCTTATCAACTGGCTGATGGCCAGGATCAACTGGTCGTGGACCTGAAGTTCAGCAAGGACGGTGTCAATTACATCAAGCGTTTCACGCTCAAGCGTGGCCTGTATGACGTAACCGTGTCCTACCTGATCGACAACCAGAGTGCCCAGACCTGGTCTGGCGCGATGTTTGCCCAGCTCAAGCGTGACGCCAGCTCCGATCCATCTTCCAGTACCGCCACTGGCACCGCGACTTATCTGGGTGCTGCCCTGTGGACAAGTTCGGAGCCGTACAAAAAAGTGTCCATGAAAGACATGGACAAGGCTCAGCTGAAAGAAACTGTCCAAGGTGGTTGGGTTGCCTGGCTGCAGCATTATTTTGTGACGGCTTGGGTCCCGCAGAAAGGCGAGAGCAATATCGTCCAGACGCGTAAAGACAGCAAAGGCAACTACATTATTGGCTACACCGGCCCGGCGTTGACCGCTGCGCCAGGTGCCAAGGTCGAAACCAGCGCCATTCTCTACGCCGGTCCGAAAAGCCAGGCGGTACTGAAAGAGTTGTCCCCAGGCCTGGAACTGACCGTGGACTACGGATTCCTGTGGTTCATTGCCCAGCCGATTTTCTGGCTGCTGCAACATATCCACAGCATCGTGGGTAACTGGGGCTGGTCGATCATTTTCCTGACCATGCTGATCAAGGGGATCTTCTTCCCATTGTCGGCCGCCAGCTATAAATCCATGGCGCGTATGCGTGCAGTGGCACCGAAACTGGCCGCCCTGAAAGAACAACATGGCGATGACCGGCAGAAAATGTCCCAGGCCATGATGGAGCTGTACAAGAAAGAGAAGATCAACCCGCTGGGTGGATGCTTGCCGATTCTTGTGCAAATGCCAGTGTTCCTCTCGCTGTATTGGGTTCTGCTGGAAAGCGTGGAGATGCGTCAGGCACCCTTCATGCTGTGGATAACCGACCTGTCGATCAAGGATCCGTTCTTCATCCTGCCGATCATCATGGGCGCGACCATGTTCATCCAACAGCGACTGAACCCAACGCCTCCGGATCCGATGCAGGCGAAGGTCATGAAAATGATGCCAATCATCTTCACCTTCTTCTTCCTCTGGTTCCCGGCGGGTCTTGTGCTGTACTGGGTTGTGAACAACGTGCTGTCGATCACCCAGCAGTGGTACATCACGCGTAAGATCGAAGCGGCGACGAAAAAAGCCGAGGCGTAACTTGCTCTGTGGATAACCACACAAAACGCCCCCTAGTGGGGCGTTTTGCTATCTGTCACTTTTGTCTGGATACCGGTTTATGAGCGCACCGCGTGAAACTATCGCCGCCGTTGCCACAGCCCAAGGGCGTGGTGGTGTGGGCATTGTCCGTATTTCGGGGCCCCTGGCCGGTATCGTGGCCAAGGCTATCAGCGGTCGTGAACTCAAGCCGCGGTTTGCTCACTACGGAGCTTTTTTCGATTCGCAGCGGCAGGTGCTCGATGAAGGGCTTGCCTTGTATTTTCCTGGGCCCAACTCCTTCACCGGGGAAGATGTCTTGGAATTGCAGGGGCATGGCGGCCCGGTTGTCCTGGACATGCTGCTCAAGCGTTGCCTTGAACTGGGCTGCCGCCTGGCGCGCCCGGGAGAGTTCAGCGAACGGGCATTTCTCAATGACAAACTCGACTTGGCCCAGGCTGAGGCCATAGCCGACTTGATCGAAGCGAGCTCGGCACAAGCGGCACGTAATGCATTGCGGTCCCTGCAGGGCGCATTTTCCCAGCGTGTGCATAACCTTACCGAACAACTGATTGGCCTACGAATCTACGTCGAGGCCGCGATTGACTTCCCGGAAGAGGAAATCGACTTCCTCGCTGATGGCCACGTTCTGAGCATGCTCGATAAAGTACGCGATGAATTATCCACAGTACTGCGCGAAGCCGGGCAGGGTGCCTTGTTGCGTGACGGAATGACCGTGGTGATTGCCGGACGCCCTAACGCTGGCAAGTCCAGTTTGCTTAACGCACTGGCCGGTCGAGAGGCAGCGATCGTCACCGAGATCGCCGGCACCACGCGGGATATATTGCGCGAACATATCCACATCGATGGCATGCCGCTACATGTGGTGGATACCGCAGGACTGCGGGATACCGATGACCAGGTGGAAAAAATCGGCGTCGAGCGCGCACTCAAGGCCATCAGCGAAGCCGACCGAGTGTTGCTGGTGGTGGATGCCACCGCGCCGGAAGCAAACGATCCCTTTGCGTTGTGGCCGGAATTCCTCGAGGTCCGCCCGGATCCTGCGAAAGTCACCCTGATTCGCAACAAGGCCGACCTCACCGGGGAAGCGATTGCCCTTGAGGTCAGCGACGACGGCCACGTGACAATCAGCCTCAGCGCGAAATCGGCGGGCGAGGGACTGGAATTGCTGCGCGATCATCTCAAGGCCTGCATGGGCTATGAACAGACTTCGGAGAGCAGCTTCAGCGCCCGCCGCAGGCACCTTGAAGCGTTACGCCACGCCAGCGCGGCCCTGGAACACGGTCGTGCCCAACTGACCTTGGCGGGGGCGGGTGAGCTGTTGGCCGAGGATCTGCGCCAGGCGCAACATTCCCTCGGTGAAATCACCGGCGCCTTCAGCTCCGATGACTTGCTGGGCCGAATCTTCTCCAGCTTCTGCATCGGTAAATAGCCCCACCGAGCCGTCGACAAACCCGTGGCGAGGGA
>NZ_JAOSHO010000350.1 GCF_025917275.1 Pseudomonas agronomica
TCGCGAGCAAGCTCGCTCCCACAAGGGTTCTTCATTGTCTGGGAGAAAGGGGCAGGCATAAAAAAGGAGGTCCAAATGGACCTCCCTTTTCGTTGAGAACCGCCGTTACAGGCTGGAAATCCGCCCATGCTGCTCGGCCAGCTTGCCCAACGCCTGTTCGGCCTCGGCCAGCTTGGCCCGTTCCTTCTCGATGACCTCGGCCGGCGCCTTGTCGACGAAGCCAGCGTTGGACAGCTTGCCGCCCACCCGCTGGACTTCGCCCTTCAGGCGCAGGATTTCCTTGTCCAGGCGCGCCAGTTCGGCGCCCTTGTCGATCAGCCCGGCCATTGGCACCAGCACTTCCATTTCGCCAACCAATGCAGTGGCGGACAGCGGCGCTTCTTCGCCCGCCGCCAGCACGGTCACCGATTCAAGCTTCGCCAGCTTCTTGAGCAGTGCTTCGTTCTCATTGAGGCGACGCAGGTCCCCGGTGTTGGCGTTTTTCAGGAACAAGGTCAGCGGCTTGCCCGGGCCGATGTTCATTTCGGCGCGGATATTGCGCAGGCCGAGCATGAAGGTCTTCAGCCACTCAATGTCGTCCTCGGCCGCCGGATCGATGCGGGTCTCGTTGGCCACCGGCCACGGTTGCAGCATGATCGTCTTGCCTTGGATACCCGCCAGCGGTGCGATGCGCTGCCAGATTTCCTCGGTGATGAACGGCATGAACGGATGCGCCAGGCGCAGGGCCACTTCCAGCACCCGCACCAGGGTGCGACGGGTGCCGCGCTGGCGCTCGACCGGAGCATTTTCGTCCCACAGCACAGGCTTGGACAGTTCCAGGTACCAGTCGCAATACTGGTTCCAGATGAACTCGTACAGCGCTTGCGCCGCGAGGTCGAAACGGAACTGTTCCAGCTGGCGCGTCACTTCGGCTTCGGTGCGTTGCAACTGGGAGATGATCCAGCGATCGGCCAGGCTCAGCTCATAGGCTTCGCCGTTCTGGCCGCAGTCCTCGCCTTTGTCCAGCACGTAGCGAGCGGCGTTCCAGATCTTGTTGCAGAAGTTGCGATAGCCTTCGACGCGGCCCATGTCGAACTTGATGTCACGACCGGTGGACGCCAGCGAGCAGAAGGTGAAGCGCAGGGCATCGGTGCCGTAGCTGGCGATGCCCTCGGCGAATTCTTCGCGGGTGGCTTTCTCGATCTTCTTCGCCAGTTTCGGCTGCATCAGCCCGGAGGTGCGTTTCTGCACCAGGGTTTCCAGGTCGATACCGTCGATGATGTCCAGCGGGTCCAGGACGTTACCCTTGGACTTGGACATCTTCTGGCCCTGGCCGTCGCGCACCAGGCCGTGGACGTAGACCGTCTTGAACGGCACTTGTGGGGTGCCGTCCTCGTTTTTCACCAAATGCATGGTCAGCATGATCATCCGGGCGACCCAGAAGAAAATGATGTCGAAGCCGGTGACCAGCACGTCGGTGGAGTGGAATTTCTTCAAGAACTCGGTCTGCTGCGGCCAGCCCAGCGTGGAGAAAGTCCACAGGCCCGAGCTGAACCAGGTGTCGAGGACGTCGTTGTCCTGCGCCAGCGCCACGTCCGGACCGAGGTTGTGCTTGGCGCGGACTTCGGCTTCATCGCGGCCGACATAGACCTTGCCCGACTCGTCGTACCAGGCCGGGATGCGATGGCCCCACCACAGCTGACGGCTGATGCACCAATCCTGGATGTCGCGCATCCACGAGAAGTACATGTTTTCGTATTGCTTGGGCACGAACTGGATGCGGCCATCTTCGACGGCGGCAATCGCCGGTTCGGCCAAAGGCTTGGTGGACACGTACCACTGGTCGGTCAGCCACGGCTCGATGATGGTGCCGGAGCGGTCACCTTTCGGGACTTTCAGGGCGTGATCGTCGACGCTGACCAACAGGCCGGCGGCTTCGAATGCCGCGACGATCTGCTTGCGTGCCTCGAAGCGGTCCAGGCCGGCGTATTCGGGCGGAATCTGGCCGTCGACGTTTTCGTTCAGCGTGCCGTCAAGGTTGAACGCCTGGGCGGCCGGCAAGACATTGGCGTTCTTGTCGAAGATGTTCAGCAGCGGCAGGTTGTGGCGCTTGCCGACTTCATAGTCGTTGAAATCGTGGGCCGGGGTGATTTTCACGCAGCCGGTGCCGAATTCAGGGTCGCAGTAATCGTCGCCGATGATCGGGATACGCCGGCCAACCAGCGGCAGCTCGACGAACTGGCCGATCAGTGCCTGGTAGCGCTCGTCGTTCGGGTTCACCGCCACGGCGGAGTCGCCCAACATGGTTTCCGGACGGGTGGTGGCGACGATCAGGTAATCCTTGCCTTCGGCGGTCTTGGCGCCGTCGGCCAATGGGTATTTCAGGTTCCACAGGAAACCTTTCTCGTCGTGGTTCTCCACTTCGAGGTCGGAAATGGCCGTGTGCAACTTGGTGTCCCAGTTGACCAGGCGCTTGCCGCGATAGATCAGGCCGTCTTCATGCAGGCGTACGAAGGCTTCTTTCACCGCCTCCGAAAGGCCGTCGTCCATGGTGAAGCGCTCGCGGCTCCAATCCACGGATGAGCCCAGGCGGCGGATCTGACGGCTGATGTTGCCACCGGACTCCTCTTTCCATTCCCAGACTTTCTCGAGGAATTTCTCCCGGCCGAGGTCATGACGATTCTGGCCCTGGGCTTCGAGGCGACGCTCCACCAGCATCTGCGTGGCGATGCCGGCGTGGTCGGTGCCCGGTTGCCACAAGGTGTTGCGACCTTGCATGCGACGGAAACGGATCAGGGCGTCCATGATCGCGTTGTTGAAACCGTGGCCCATGTGCAGGCTGCCGGTGACGTTCGGCGGCGGGATCATGATGGTGTAGGAATCGCCCGCGCCTTGCGGAGCGAAATAATTCTCGGACTCCCAGGTGTTGTACCAGGAAGTTTCAATGGCGTGCGGCTGGTAGGTCTTATCCATGCGCGGCGGGACCCTATTGGCATTTATTCAGGAAAAGCCGGGAAGTATAGCGGGCGGGGCTGGTGCAAGCCACATGCAGCAAGCTGGAAGCTTGGCAGATGGCTTGTGGGCACAACCGAACAATGTGGGAGCGAGCTTGCTCGCGATAGCAGCGTGTCAGTCAACATCAATGTTGCTGATCTACCTCTATCGCGAGCAAGCTCGCTCCCACAAGGTGTTTGGTGGTCAGTAGATCTCGGGGTTACTCGTACTGACTCAACAGCCGTTCCATCCTCGCATCCAGCCGACGCTTGATCTCGGTCTCGATGTGCGGGGCGAAGTCGTCGATGACGTCTTGCATGATCAACTGCGCGGCGGCGCGAAGTTCGCGGTCCAGGTGCAGCAGGGCATCGGGGCCCTTGGGTTCGGGCTGGGGGGCTGGCTGGGGTTCGGGCTGGCCGTTGATCGGATCAAACAGCAGTGGGATCTGTTCGTCGTGCACCGGCTCGTGTTCCACCGTATCGGTCAACAGCGGCGGTTGCAGGGTGTCGTCGCCAAGCAACTGGCGGATCGACTCGAGGTCATCCAGCAATTGGGCGGGTTTTTGCGGCGGTTTAGGAGTGTCCATCGTAGGCTCAGAGTCGCTGTAAACGGTGGTCTTGCAGAGGATAGCCCTGTTCGCGGTAGAAACGGAAACTCTCCCGCGCGGCTTGCCGGATGGCCGGATCCTCCACCACTACTTCTGCCACGCGGGCGAAGCGCTGGGCGAAGGCCGGCACTTTCAGGTCAAGGTTGACCAGCAGGTCCTGATGTTGCCCGCAGTCATTCCCTAGCCCGAGCACGATCGAGCCCTCGGGCTCGCTTTCTGCCGGCCCATGGGGCACAAAGCTTTCGCCCTTGAAAGCCCACAGCCGTGCGTCGAGGTCCTCGCGCTGGGCGGCATCGCTGCAGTGCAGGTAGATGCGATGGCCCATTCGCCAGGCCTTTTCGGTGAGCTTGCAGGCGAAATCCAGCCGCGCCGAGGGATCGGCGCTGGGCAGGATATAGAAGTCGACTTTGGTCATTGCGGTTCCTGGATCGCCGATGCGTCGCCCTGGGGCGACGTACCGGCGATCATCAGTGTCAGGCCTTGGCGCGGTCCAGCAGGTATTGGGTCAGCAGGGGAACAGGACGACCAGTGGCGCCCTTGTCTTTGCCGCCACTGGTCCAGGCGGTGCCGGCGATGTCCAGGTGCGCCCAGTTCAGGTTCTTGGTGAAGCGCGACAGGAAGCACGCCGCCGTAATGGTCCCGGCTTTCGGGCCGCCAATGTTGGCGATGTCGGCGAACGGGCTGTCCAGCTGTTCCTGGTACTCGTCGAACAACGGCAACTGCCAGGCGCGGTCATCGGCTTGCTGGCCGGCGCTGAGCAATTGGCCGATCAGTTCGTCGTTGTTGCCCAGCAGGCCCGAGGTGTGGGCGCCGAGGGCGACGACGCAAGCGCCGGTCAGCGTGGCGATATCGATCACCGCTTGCGGCTTGAAGCGCTCGGAGTAGGTCAGCGCGTCGCACAGGACCAGGCGGCCCTCGGCGTCGGTGTTGAGGATCTCGACGGTCTGGCCGCTCATGGTGGTAACGATGTCGCCAGGACGCGAGGCCGTGCCGCTGGGCATGTTCTCGGCGCAGGCAAGGATGCACACCAGGTTGATCGGCAGTTGCAGTTCGAGCACGGCGCGCAGGGTGCCGAGCACACTGGCGGCACCGCCCATGTCGTATTTCATTTCATCCATGCCGGCGCCAGGCTTGAGGCTGATGCCGCCGGTGTCGAAGGTAATGCCCTTGCCGACCAGCGCGTAAGGCTTCTCGGATTTCTTGCCACCGTTGTATTGCATGACGATCAAGCGTGGCGGTTGGGCGCTGCCCTGGCCGACGGCATAGAACGAGCCCATGCCCAGGTCCTTGATCTTCTTCTCGTCGAAGACTTCGACCTTGAGGCCTTTGAACTCCTTGCCCAACGCCTTGGCCTGTTCGCCCATGAAAGTCGGGTGGCAGATGTTCGGCGGCAGGTTGCCCAGGTCGCGGGTGAAGGCCATGCCGTTGGCAATCGCGGTGGCATGGGTCACGGCGCGCTGGACTTCGGCCTGGGCGGCCTTGATGGTCAGCAGGGTGATTTTCTTCAGGGCGCGCGGTTCGGCTTTCTGGCTCTTGAACTGGTCGAACTGGTATTCGCCATCCACCAGGGTCTCGGCCAGCAGGCGGTTCTTGCCATAGCTGTCGCGGCCCTTGACCACCAGCTCATCCAGCGCCAGTGCTGCGTCGCCGCCGCCGAGGTTTTTCAGGGTGCCCAGCACGCCGGCAATGATCTTGCGCAAAGGACGGTCGCCCAGTTCAGCTTCCTTGCCCACGCCGACCAGCAGCACGCGCTCGGCCTTGAGGTTGGGCAGGCTGTGCAGCAACAGGCTCTGGCCGACCTTGCCGGCCAGGTCGCCGCGCTTGAGTACGGCGCTGATCGCGCCGCCGCTCAAGGCGTCAAGCTGGGTGGCGACGACGCCAAGCTTGCGGTTTTCACCAACGGCAACCACCAGCGTGGCGGTCTTCAACGTTTCTGGGCTGACGCTTTTTACAACCAGTTCCATGTCCGGATCCCTGAGTGAATGGTCAAGAGGCCAGGCGCCGAG
>NZ_JAOSHO010000351.1 GCF_025917275.1 Pseudomonas agronomica
TCGCGAGCAAGCTCGCTCCCACAGGGTCCGGCATGTTCTTCTCGATCTTGGCGTCTCCCCCATGAAAACCGTTGCAATGGTGCTGTTCCCTGATTTCCTGCTGCTCGACATGGCCGGGCCGCTCGAAGTGTTTTCCATCGCCAATCGTTTTCTTGCGCCCGATCAGCATTATCAACTGCTGACCCTGGGCACCGAACGGGGTCCTTTGCGGGCCTCCAATGGGGTAGCGGTCCAGGCCGATATCCACATCGACCAAGCGTGGGCCGCCTATGACGTCTTGCTCGTGCCGGGCGGTCCGGGCGCCTATAACGATCGCCATCCCGGCTTGCACACCTGGCTGCGGGCCTCGGCGCTACGGGCCACGCGCTACGGCTCCATCTGCACCGGTGCCTTTGTGCTGGGCGAGGCGGGCTTGCTCGACGAACACCGTGTCACTACCCATTGGCATTACACCGAGCGCCTGATCAAGCGTTTCCCCAAGGCGCTGGTCGAGACCGACAAGATCTATCTGCAGGACCGGCGCCTGATCACCTCTGGCGGTGTCACGGCCGGTATCGACATGGCGTTGTCCATCGTCGCCCAGGACCATGGACGGAAGGTCGCGCTGGATATCGCCAAGGTGCTGCTGGTGGTGATGAAACGCCAGGGCGGGCAGGCGCAGTTCAGTCCGCTGGTGGCGGCGGTGGCGACCCAGGAGTCGGCGGTCACCCGCGTGCAGCATTACGTGATGGAGCATCTGGAAGAGCCGTTCACCATCGAACGCATGGCGGCGTTGGCGGCCATGAGTTCCAGGCACTTCGCCCGGCTCTTCGTCCGGGAAGTGAAGATGACCCCCATGGAATTCCTCCAGGGCGCGCGCATCGATCGGGCGCGGCAGTTGCTCGAATCCACCGACTTGCCGCTCAAGACCGTGGCCTTTCGCAGCGGGTTCGGCAGCGTCCGCCATATGCGCTTGCTGTTCAGCGAAAAGCTCGGCCTGACCCCGGTCCAGTACCGCCAGCAGTTCAGTTGAGCCGTCGGTGTCCGTCCAGGGCACCGTGATGTCCGTGATGCGTCCTGTGCCAGCATTGTTCTCTGGCGGGTGGCTGCCAAGATAAGGGCGAACCCTCTGGAAAGGATGCGCAAAGAGCCACGGTAGACGCCTGCGATGATTCGCAGCGCCACGCCCGGACCGGTTATCTGGCGCAGGATCGCTCATGAACAGCTTCGTCAAACCCGGCACCGAACAGACGGTGGGCTTTGGTCCGTTTGTCTTTCACCGACAGCAGCGACTGGTCACCCGCGACGGCCAACCCCTGGCGTTGGGCGGTCGCGCCCTGGATATTCTGCAACTGCTGGTGGCGCACGCTGGCACCTTCGTCAGCAAACAGACGCTCATCGCTCACGTCTGGCCTGACAGCGTGGTGGAGGAGATCAACTTGCGGGTGCATATCGCGGCGCTGCGGCGAACGTTCGGCGACGGACGGGACGGCAAACGCTACATCCTCAATCACCCCCACCAGGGCTACTGCTTTGCCGCGCCGCTGGTTGTCGAGCCAAGTGCCGGCGGGCCCGAGGCCGAACAGGGCGAGCGGCACAATCTACCCGCGCGCCTGAGCCCGGTGATCGGACGCGACAAAGTGCTGGGGCGGTTGCTTGTCGAAGTCCCGCGCCAGCCCCTGACCACCGTCACCGGCTCGGGCGGCATCGGCAAGACCACCGTGGTCCTACGGGCAGCAGAGCTGCTGCTGGAGCATTTCGACCAAGGCGCCTGGTTCATTGACTTGTCCGACATCAACGACTCGAGCCTGATTGCGCCGCGGGTCTGCCAGGCCCTCGGTTTGGAAGACGGACCGTTGGACCAGCGCCTGCAATCCTGCCGGATCTTGCTGGTGCTCGACGGTGTTGAACACTTGCTTGGGGCCTGTCGGGAATTGGCCCTGCTGCTGGGTGCGTCGGCCCCCGGTGTGTCGCTGTTGTTCAGCAGCCGTGAAATCCTCGATCTGGCGCAAGAAAATGTCCTGCAACTGCCCGGCCTGACGGTGGCGTCGCCCCGCGACCCGGATCACCAGGTGCTGGCGTGCCCGGCGGTGCAGTTGCTGATGGATCGCGTCGGCGCCCGACAGCAAGGCTTTACGCCGGGGCAGCGCGATCTGGCACTGCTCGCGCAGATTTGCCGGCGCCTGGATGGCGTTCCGCTGGCGTTGGAATTGGCGGCGGCCCAAGTCGATGTCCTGGGGATTGCTGGCGTTCTGGAACAATTGGACGGCGGTCTGTCGGTGCTCAGCCACGGGCGTCGCACGGCCGTGGCGCGTCACGGCAGCCTGGAGGCAGCGCTGGACTGGAGCTTCGAGCGCTTGAGTCGCGATGAACAAACCGTGTTTCAGAGGCTGGCGGTGTTTGAACAGGCATTTTCCCTGAAAGCCGCGATGGCCGTCATCAGTTGCACTGACCTGGGTGTGGAGCGGTTGCCCTGGCTGCTGTCACGGCTGGTCAGGCAATCGCTGGTGATGGTCGAACAACGGGCCGAAGGGACTCGGTTTTATCTGCTGAACACGACCCGTGCCTATGCCCTGGAAAAACTGCGGCGTAATGGCCAGTGGCATCTGCTGCGGCGCCGCTACGTGCTCCAGAACGCGTGGCAGCTGCGCCATTCACGACCCGAGCCGGCGAGCCAGCGCCTGGAGCAGCACGCCGGCTTCCGTTAGATCGGGGGTGTCGAACCCTTCCGCAAAGCCTCGATAGACCGGCCCGAGCAGGTCATGCGCGGCCTCGTCCTGGCCCTGCCGCTGCCACAGGCGAGCCAGGGAAATGGCACCGCGCAGCTCCCAGGCACGCGCGCCTTGGCGTCGGGCCACGGCCAGCGCGGCCAGCAAATGGGCTTCGGCATTCGCTTCGGCACCCGCACCGCCCTGTGCCAGCAAGGCTTCGGCGGCGGCACGCAGGATCTCCGCCGAGCACCAGCCCGCCGCGCCACTGTGGGCACGTTCGATCTGGGTCGGGCTGACGGTATCCGGCCGGACAGTCACGACCATGTCCTGGATAAGACTGGTAGGGGACGGGGACGCCTCGAGGGGCCCGCCGTCGAACGCGCGCTCGAGGTGGCAGGCCCAGCCATGGAACAGCATCACCGAATGCTTTCGGGCCTCGTGTTTCAACCGATCGAGCCGTTCCCGGGCGGTTGCGTGATCCCCGGTGTACTGGGCGATCACGCAACCGCTCACCGCCAGGGTGTAGCAGATCGACAGGCCGTGGTTGATTTGCAAGGCAATCTGCAACGCGAGGTTGGCGGTGCGCTGGGCTTTCTCCGGGAACCCCTGGAGCCAGAGGATCCGCGCCAGGATCGTCAGCGCCGCCACGCTCTGTTCGTACTGCACACCGAAACCGTGGGTGAAGCGGCTCAAGTGACCATTCTGGGCCAGGCGCTGGATGACCTGCTCGGCATCGTGCCGCGCCGCGCCCTGGTCGCCGATGAAATGCAACGCCAGTACTCGCAGGCGCTGGGCACTCAAGGACATGACCGGATCGCCCGGCAGGCCCAGCCGGTCGAAGTCCTGGCATTGTTCCAACGCTTGTTGATAGCGCCCGCAACTGAGGTTGACCGTCATGTGGCCGGACAGGGCCCGCAGTTCACCGGCCAGGTCTTGATACTGTCGGGCGAGGCGCCGAGCCGTGGCGAACGCCGCGACGGTGGCGGGCGTGCCGCCTTCGGTGTGGTAGTTGAGACTGGCGTGGGCTAGCTCCAGGGCGAGGATCAACCTTGGGCATGGCGAGGCGCTGCCTTGCAGCAGTTCCCTGGCCTTGTTCACGTAAAGGCCATGCTCCTTGAGCAGTGACAGTTCCTGCCAGAGGGGCAGGGTCCGCGCCGTCAAGCGGATCGCCACGCTGTGGGAACCGTGTGGGCCCAGCCCTCGGTCCAGCGCCGCGCGAATGTCGTCGCGGTAGGTCGCGTAGCGCGCAATCCACAGCCGCGTCGGGGTCTGTTCCCAATCTTTTTCAGCCTGCTCCATGAGCGTCAGGCAGCGCTCGGCGTGGCGTGCCTGGCTGGCGGCGAGTTCGCCGGCCGCGATCAATTTCTCCAAGGCGTAGCTGCGGGTGGTGTCCAGCAGGCGATAGCGGACCTCTTCGTCACCGATCTCGACGTTGAGCAGCGATTTGGCGACCAGTTGACTGACCGATACCAGCACCTGTTCCGGCGCGACATGCTGGCCGACGATGACCGCTGCCGCCGATGCCAGGTTGAAGTTGCCCATGAACACCGCCAACCGTCGCAGGCAAGTCTGCTCGCACGCCGTGAGCAGCGCGAAGCTCCAGTCCAGCGTGGCGCGCAGCGTTTGCTGGCGCGGGGCGCTGGCGTGATTGTCATGGGCGAGCAGGGCGACGCTGTCGTGCAATTGGCGACGCAGCTCTTCCAGCCCGAAGCGTCCCACCTGTGCGGCCGCCAGCTCGATGGCCAGGGGAATGCCATCCAGCCGCTGGCAGATGTCGATGACCAGCGGTACTTCACGGTCGGTCAGCTCGAAGTCGTCCTGGCTGGCCATCGCCCGCTCGGCAAACAGTTGCAGTGCCGGGTATTCCAGGGCCGGGTAGCCCTCGATGCTCATTCCACGTGGCGGCAGCGCCAGCGACTCAAGGCGCTGCACGTGTTCGCCCTCGGCGCGCAAGCCCTCGCGGCTGGTGGCCAGGATGTGCAGGTGAGGAGCGCCGCGCAGCAAGGTCTCGCAGAGCAGGGCGACGGCGTCGATCAAATGCTCGCAGGTGTCGATCACCAGCAGGAAATGGCGGTCCTTGAGCGGTCTGAAGATCGTTTCAAGCGGTGCGCCGTCTTGCGGCGACAGCTCCAGCAGGGCGCAGAGGTTCGGCGCGATCATGGCCGGGTCGTTGAGCGAGCCCAGGTCCAGCAGGTAAGTCCCGTCGCGATATTGTCCGATCAGCCGCTCGGCGACGCGCAAGGCAACGGTGGTCTTGCCGATGCCGCCACTGCCGACCAGGGTGATGAAGCGTTTTCGCGGCAACTGGGCGACCAGGCTTTCCACCAGGCCCTGGCGTCCGATTACGCGGGTGCGGCGTGGCGGCAGGTTGCCTGCCAGGGAAGGGTGGGGGATACGGGCCAGTTGCTCGGGCGGTTCGCTGGTAACCGGCGCGACAAAGCTGTAGCCACGCTGCGCCACGGTGACGATGTAGCGCTGGCCAGCCTGTCCGTCACCCAAGGCCTTGCGCAGGGCTGCCACGTGAACCCGCAGGTTGGTGTCTTCCACCACGCTTTTGGGCCAGACACGGGCGATCAATTCTTGCTTGCTCACCACCTGGCCGGCGTGTTCGAGCAGTACCAGCAGAATCTCCACCGCCCGCCGCCCGAGGCGCAACGGTTGCCCGCCCTCCAACACCAGGCGCTGGCGCGGATGGACCCGATAGGGGCCGAAATGCACTGTCTTTTCGACGGGCAGGCTGAGGTATTGGCTCATGGCGTGCTCATGGTTCTGTCCCCTGGAGATGGGCTGTACCCGAGTATATTCCTCAGGTTTTATGTCAAGCGCAACGGCGGGTGGTGTTGCCATCTCCCTGAGCAACGCCAAACCCGTGGC
>NZ_JAOSHO010000352.1 GCF_025917275.1 Pseudomonas agronomica
TGGGAGCGAGCTTGCTCGCGATGAAGCCGACGCGAAATCGCCGGCCTCCCCACAGGACCTCAAGCCACTAGATGTTCTGCCGATCGCCCTTCGGATCGAAGAACACCGAAGAAACGATCTCTGCCTCGATCACCCGGCCGTCGGCCAATGGCGCGAACACCCGTTCGCCCATGCGCTTGAGCCCGCCCTTGACCACGCCCATCGCAAACGAATAACCCAGGGAGTTATGCGCATAGCTGGAGGTGACGTGGCCGACCATCGACATCGGGATCGCCTGCTTGGGGTTGAACACCAGTTGCGCACCTTCCGGCAGCCAGACATTCGGGTCGATCGGCTTGAGGCCCACCAGTTGCTTGCGGTTTTCACGCACGCAATCTTCCCGGTTCATCCCGCGCCAGCCGATCCACGAGAACGGCTTGGTCCGACCAACGCACCAGCCCATGTTCAGGTCGTCCGGGGTCATCGAACTGTCAGTGTCCTGGCCCACGATGATGAAGCCCTTCTCGGCCCGCAGGACGTGCATGGTCTCGGTGCCGTACGGGGTCAGGTTGTATTTCTTCCCAGCCTCGACGATCTGTTCGAGCACGCCCATGGCGTAGTCGGCCTGCACGTTGATTTCGTACGACAGCTCACCGGTGAACGAGATCCGGAACACCCGCGCTGGCACGCCGCCCACCAGGCCTTCCTTCCAGGTCATGAACGGGAACGCGTCCTTGTCCAGGTCGATGTCGGTGACGTCGGCCAGCAGCTTGCGGCTGTTGGGGCCCGACAGGGTCATGGTCGCCCAGTGGTCGGTGACCGAGGTGAAGTACACCTTCAGGTCCGGCCATTCGGTCTGGTGATAGATCTCCAGCCATTGCAGCACGCGCGCGGCACCGCCGGTGGTGGTGGTCATCAGGAAGTGATTGTCCGCCAGACAGGCCGTTACGCCGTCGTCGAAGACCATGCCGTCTTCCTTGCACATCAGGCCGTAGCGGGCCTTGCCAACGTCGAGCTTGGTCCAGGCGTTGGTATAGACGCGGTTGAGGAACTCACGGGCATCCGGGCCCTGGATGTCGATCTTGCCCAAGGTCGAGGCGTCGAGCAGGCCAACGCTGTCACGCACGGCCTTGCATTCGCGCTTGACCGCGGCATGCATGTCTTCGCCGTTCTTCGGGAAGTACCAAGGGCGCTTCCACTGGCCGACGTCTTCGAACTCGGCACCGTTTTTTACATGCCAGGCATGCAGCGCGGTGAAGCGTACCGGCTCGAAGATGTGCCCACAGTGCCGGCCCGCCACCGCGCCGAAGGTCACCGGCGTGTAGTTCGGACGGAACATGGTGGTGCCCATCTGCGGGATGCTCACGTTCAGCGAACGGGCCGCGATGGCCAGGCCGTTGACGTTGCCCAGCTTGCCCTGGTCGGTGCCGAAGCCCAGCGCGGTGTAGCGCTTGACGTGTTCCACCGACTCGAAGCCTTCGCGGGTGGCGAGTTCGATGGCGGCGGCGGTCACGTCGTTCTGCAGGTCGACGAATTGCTTCGGCGCCCGTGCGGTGGCTTTTTCGTGGGGCACCTGGAACAGCGCCAGGGTCGGTTCTTCGTGACGGCTCAGGGCTTTGGGCAGCACGCCCTCGACGGCCTTGAAACCGGCTTCGCTGGCCGCGCGCACGCCGCCTTCAAAACCGTCCGCCAGGCTGTCGCCGAGGCTGTAGACGCCATTCACACCGCCGACGCAGACACGTTTTTGCGGGGCTTCGCCCGGTACGAAACCGAGGATGTCTTCACGCCAGATCGGCTTGCCGCCCAGGTGCGAAGCCAGGTGGACCACCGGGCTGTAGCCGCCGGAGCTGGCCACCAGGTCGCAGTCCAGCCATTCGCCGGGGCTGGTGACTTTATGGGCGCGCACGTCGATCGCGGCAACCCGTGCCCCGGTGACGCGCTTGCTGCCACGGGCCTCGATCACGGCGCTGCCGGTGAGGATGCGAATACCCTTGGCGCGGGCTTCTTCCACCAGCGCACCCCGTGGGTTGCTGCGGGCGTCGGCGACGGCGACCACTTGCAGGCCGGCGTCGAACCAGTCCAGGGCCACGCGATAGGCATGGTCATTATTGGTGCTCAGGACCAGCTTCTTGCCCGGGGCTACGCCGAATCGGCGGATGTAAGTGGAAACCGCGCCAGCCAGCATGTTGCCCGGCACGTCGTTGTTGCCATAGACCAACGGGCGCTCGCAGGCACCGGTCGCCAGGACCACGCGCTTGGCGCGGACCCGGTTGATACGTTGGCGAGCCTGGCCGATCGGCGCGCGATCACCCAGGTGATCGGTGAGGCGTTCGTGGATGGTCAGGAAGTTATGATCGTGATAACCGTTCACCGTGGCACGAGGCAGCAACACCACTTCGGGCATCGCGCGCAGTTCTGCCACTGCGGCAGCAACCCACTCGGTGGCCGGCTTGCCGTCCAGGCTTTCGCGGGAGTCGAGCAGGCTGCCGCCGAACTCTTCCTGCTCATCGGCCAGGATCACGCGCGCACCGCTGCGGCCCGCGGCCAACGCGGCGGCCAGGCCGGACGGGCCGGCGCCGACGATCAGCACGTCGCAGTGACGGTTCATGTAGTCGTAGGTGTCCGGATCGTTCTCGGTCGGCGAGCGACCCAGGCCCGCGGCCTTGCGGATGTACTTCTCGTAGGTCATCCAGAACGATTGCGGGTACATGAAGGTTTTGTAGTAGAAGCCCGGCGGCATCAGCTTGCCGCCGACCTTGCCGAGAATCCCCATCATGTCGTTGTTCACGTTCGGCCAGCCGTTGGTGCTGGTGGCGACCAGGCCTTGGTACAGCGCCTGTTGCGTGGCGCGCACGTTAGGAATCTGGGTGGCTTCGGTGGCGCCGATCTGCAGCACCGCGTTCGGCTCTTCGGCGCCGGCGGCGAAGATGCCGCGCGGACGGGAATACTTGAAGCTGCGGCCGATGATGTCGACCCCGTTGGCCAGCAGCGCGGCGGCCAGGGAGTCGCCTTCGAAGCCTTTGTAGGTCTGGCCGTTGAAGGTGAATGTCAGCACTTTGTTGCGGTCGATCCGTCCGCCGTTGGACAGGCGATTGATCTGGCTCATACCTTCTCTCCCAGAGCCTGTGCAGCCGCTTTCGGACTGTCAGCCTTGTCGGTGAACTGCGGCTTTTCGCCGATCTTGTAGGTTTCGAGAATTTCGTAGGTCACGGTGTCACGGGTCGCGTTGAAGTACTGGCGGCAACCGGCGACGTGATCCCACAGCTCATGGTGCAACCCGCGTGGGTTGTCACGGAAGAACATGTAGTCGCCCCACTCCTCGTCGGTGCAGGCGTTCGGATCCAGTGGACGCGGGATGTGCGCCTGGCCGGATGCATGGAATTCCTCTTCGGAGCGCAGTTCGCCGCAGTGAGGACAGAAGATGTGCAACATAGGGATTTCTCCTGTTAGTGGGCGACGGCAGCAGCGCCGTGTTCGTCGATCAGTGCGCCGTTGTGGAAACGGTCGATGGAGAAAGGTGCAGCCAATGGGTGCATTTCACCCTTGGCCAGGCTCGCGGCAAACACGTTGCCCGAGCCAGGTGTGGCCTTGAAGCCACCGGTGCCCCAACCGCAGTTGAAGAACATGTTCGGCACCGGGGTCTTGGAGATGATCGGGCAGGCGTCCGGCGTGGTGTCGACGATGCCGCCCCATTGGCGGTTCATGCGCACGCGGGACAGCACCGGGAACATCTCGACGATGGCCTGGACCGTGTGCTCGATCACCGGGTACGAGCCACGTTGGCCGTAGCCGTTGTAGCCGTCGATACCGGCGCCGATCACCAGGTCGCCCTTGTCGGACTGGCTGATGTAGCCGTGCACCGCGTTGGACATGATCACGCTGTCGATGATGGGCTTGATCGGCTCCGACACCAGCGCTTGCAGCGGGTGGGATTCGATCGGCAGGCGGAAGCCGGCGAGCTTGGCCATGTGCCCGGAGTTACCGGCGGTCACTACACCGACGCGCTTGGCGCCGATGAAGCCCTTGTTGGTTTCGACGCCGATGCACACGCCGTTTTCCTTGCGAAAACCGATCACTTCGGTCTGCTGGATCAAGTCCACGCCCAAGGCGTCCGCCGCCCGGGCAAAGCCCCAGGCCACGGCGTCGTGACGGGCTACGCCGCCGCGACGCTGGACGGTGGCGCCCATCACCGGGTAGCGGGTGTTTTTCGAGCAATCCAGGTACGGGATCTCGTCGGCCACTTGCTTGGCGTTGAGCAGCTCGCCGTCCACGCCATTGAGGCGGTTGGCGCTGACGCGACGCTCGGAATCACGGATGTCCTGCAGGGTGTGGCACAGGTTGTAGACGCCACGCTGGGAGAACATCACGTTGTAGTTCAGGTCCTGGGACAGGCCTTCCCATAATTTCATCGCGTGCTCATACAGGTGGGCCGACTCGTCCCACAGGTAGTTGGAGCGCACGATGGTGGTGTTGCGCGCGGTGTTACCGCCGCCCAACCAGCCCTTCTCGACCACGGCCACGTTGGTGATGCCGTGCTCCTTGGCCAGGTAGTAGGCGGTCGCCAGGCCGTGCCCGCCACCGCCGACGATGACCACGTCGTAGACCTTTTTCGGGGTCGGCGTGCGCCACATCCGCTGCCAGTTTTCATGATGGCTGAGTGAGTGTTTGAAGAGGCCGAAGCCTGAATAGCGTTGCATAGTCATTTACTCCAAAACCGACTCAGCGATAAACCGGGAAGTCCGCGCACAGGGCCGCCACTTGCTGCGCGACATTGGCCTCGACATCGGCGTCGCCGAGGTTGTCGAGGATGTCGCAGATCCAGCCGGCCAGCGTGACGCACTGGGTAACCTTGAAACCACGCGTGGTCACTGCCGGGGTGCCGATGCGCAGGCCCGAGGTCACGAATGGCGATTGCGGGTCGTTCGGCACGGCGTTCTTGTTGACGGTGATGTGGGCACGGCCCAGGGCGGCGTCGGCTTCCTTGCCGGTCAGGCCTTGGCGAATCAGGCTGACCAGGAACAGATGGTTGTCGGTGCCGCCGGACACTACATCGTAGCCGCGCTTGATGAACACGCCAGCCATGGCCTGGGCGTTTTCGATCACTTGTTGTTGATAGGCCTTGAAGCCAGGCTCCAGCGCTTCCTTGAAGCACACGGCCTTGCCGGCAATCACGTGCATCAGCGGGCCACCCTGGGCGCCGGGGAATACCGCGGCGTTGAGCTTCTTCTCGATCTCTTCGTTGGACTTGGCCAGGATCAGGCCGCCACGTGGACCGCGCAAGGTCTTGTGGGTGGTGGTGGTGACCACGTCGGCGTACGGCAGCGGGTTCGGGTACAGGCCGGCGGCGACCAGGCCAGCGACGTGGGCCATGTCGACGAACAGCAGCGCACCGACCTTGTCGGCGATCTGGCGGAAACGTGGGAAATCCAGGGTCTTGGAGTAGGCGGAGAAACCGGCAACGATCATCTTAGGCTTGCACTCGACCGCCAGGCGCTCGACTTCGTCGTAGTCGATCAGGCCGGTGGTGGTGTCGATGCCGTATTGCACTGCGTTATAGAGTTTGCCCGAGGACGACACTT
>NZ_JAOSHO010000353.1 GCF_025917275.1 Pseudomonas agronomica
GCTCCCTCGCCACAGGAGGGGCGCGGTGATTCTGAAACAATATTCATCCAATCCAACCCTAAGAAAACTTCCCCCCCTGCCGTTACAGCGATGGCAGTGTGACATCGGTCACGCCTCGCATGCACAATGCCATCTTTGATCAGCCGGGTCGGAGCTTTACCCTTGCCGCGTTCTTCCGCTGTACGCCTGAGCCATTTCCTACCGTCACTGCTGCTGTTGTTGTCGGGGCTTGCGGCTGCCTACGTCAAGGATCTCAACGTCTTCTTCACCTCCTTGTTCAATGTGCTTCCTACGTTGGTGTTGCTATTGGGAGGTGCGTATTGCGCCGTCTACCGACGTCAGCGCGAGCTGTTTCTGATGGTCACTGTGTACATCGCCTACTTCCTGCTGGACACCCAAACCGATTTTTACCGCGATAACGGCAAGGTGCGTGAAGACGCGGCGGTGGTATTCCACCTCGTCTGCCTGCTGCTGCCGCTGTTGTTCGGGCTGTTCGCGGCGTGGCAGGAGCGCACCCATTTGTTCCAGGACATGGTGGCCCGGTTCGCGGTGTTGCTGGTCTTCGGCAGCGTGGCCCTGGCCCTGGAGCAAAGTTTCCCCCAGCCGTTGCTGTTGTGGCTTTCGGAGATCCGCTGGCCCGCGTTGCACGGCGCCTGGATGAGCCTGATCCAATTGTCCTACCCAATGTTCGCCGCCGCGTTCCTGCTGCTGGCCTGGCAATACTGGCGCAACCCCCGGCCGCTGCACGCGGCGCAATTGGTGGGGCTGCTTGGCTTGTTCTGGATGCTGCCGAAAACCTTCATCCTGCCGTTCACCCTGAACATCATGTGCAGCCAAGTGATGTTGATGATCGCCGCCGCGGTTGCCCACGAGGCTTATCAAATGGCCTTCCGCGACGAACTCACCGGCCTGCCGGGCCGCCGGGCATTGAACGAACGCATGCAGCGCCTGGGGCGCAACTATGTGTTGGCGATGAGCGACGTCGATCATTTCAAGAAATTCAACGACACCCACGGCCACGACGTCGGCGACCAGGTGCTGCGCCTGGTGGCCAGCAAACTGTCGAAAATCGGCGGTGGCGGTAGGGCGTATCGCTACGGCGGCGAGGAATTCGCCTTGGTGTTCGCAGGCAAGACCATCGACGAGTGCATGCCCCATCTGGAGGTCATCCGCCAATCCATCGAGACGTACGCGATTCAACTGCGCAATCCCGACAGCCGCCCCCAGGACGATCAACAAGGGCGCCAGCGTCGCGCCGGTGCCGGCGCCTCCAGCGTTTCGGTGACCGTGAGCATCGGCGTGGCCGAGCGCATCGAGCAGCGTACGCCCGAAGAGGTGCTCAAATCGGCGGACCAGGCGCTCTATAACGCCAAGGGCGCGGGTCGAAATTGTGTGATCGCCTTCGGCCAGAATCGTCGCGGCGCGGTGCGCATGGAAGCCGCCGCGGGTTGAGTGATGATGGCGCATTCAGCGTCTGGACTGTGATTGTGAGGCTTGATGGCCGGCAGTAGGTTGGAACGATCTGCTACCGGAGAAAACCACCATGCCCGAGTACAAAGCCCCCCTGCGCGACATGCGCTTCTTGATCGACCACGTCTTCGATTTCCATGGCCGCTATGCCGAACTGGGTGCCAGCGATGCCAGTCCGGATATGGTCAGCGCCATCCTCGAGGAAGGCGCCCGGTTCTGCGAGAACGTGCTGGCGCCGCTCAATCGCCCAGGTGACGAAGAGGGCTGCCATTTCGACAGCGGTGTGGTGACGACACCTACAGGGTTCAAGCAGGCTTTCGCACAGTATGTGGAAGGCGGCTGGCATGGCCTCGCGGCGGACCCGGCCTATGGTGGCCAGGGCCTGCCCAGTTCCCTGGGGTTGGTCATCAGCGAAATGATCGGGTCGAGCAACACGTCCTGGGGCATGTATCCCGGCCTGACCCACGGGGCCATGTCGGCCATCCACGCCCATGGCACCGAGGAACAGAAGCAGACCTACCTCAGCAAACTCACCGCCGGCCAGTGGACCGGCACCATGTGCCTGACCGAAGCCCACTGCGGCACCGATCTAGGCATCATCAAGACCCGCGCCGTGCCTCAGGCTGACGGCAGTTACGCAGTGACTGGCAGCAAGATCTTCATCAGCGCCGGCGAGCACGACATGAGCGACAACATCATTCACCTGGTGCTCGCCAAGCTGCCGGATGCGCCGGCCGGCACCAAGGGCATCTCGTTGTTCATCGTGCCGAAGTTCCTGCCGGACGCGACGGGCGAGGCCGGGGAGCGCAATGGCGTTTCCTGCGGGTCGATCGAGCACAAGATGGGCATCAAGGCCTCGGCCACCTGCGTGCTGAATTTCGACGGGGCCAGGGGTTTCCTGATCGGCGAGGCGAACAAGGGCCTCAATTGCATGTTCACCATGATGAACCACGCCCGTCTCGGCACCGGCATGCAGGGCCTGTGTTTGGGCGAGGCGAGCTTCCAGGGCGCGATCAAGTACGCCAACGATCGTTTGCAGATGCGTTCGCTGACTGGCCCCAAGGCACCGGAAAAAGTCGCCGATCCGATCATCGTCCACCCCGACGTGCGTCGAATGCTGTTGACGATGAAAGCCTTCAACGAAGGCAACCGGGCGCTGACCTATTTCACCGCGCAATTGCTCGACACCGCGCACCTGAGCAGCGACGAAACCGCCCGCCAGGAGGCCGAAGACTTGTTGGCTTTTCTCACGCCAATCTGCAAAGCCTTCATGACCGACACCGGACTGGAGGTGACCAACCATGGCATGCAGGTGTTTGGCGGCCACGGTTTTATCCGCGAATGGGGCATGGAGCAACTGGTGCGCGACTGTCGGATCGCGCCGATCTATGAGGGCACCAATGGCATCCAGGCCCTGGACCTGCTGGGGCGCAAGGTCCTGGGCAGTCAGGGCAAGTTATTGCGCGGCTTCACCGAAGTCGTCCATAAATTCTGCGCCGCCAATGCCGGGCATCCGCAGCTCGACGGATACGTTGCGCAGCTCGATGGGCTCAACCGGCAGTGGGGTGAACTGACGACCCAGGTTGGCATGGCGGCCATGAAAAACCCCGATGAGGTAGGGGCTGCCTCGGTGGATTACCTGATGTACAGCGGCTACATCATCCTGGCCTATCTGTGGCTGCGGATGGCGTTGGTGGCCCAGGCGCAACTCGACAGCGGCCAGGGCGACGCGGATTTTTGCCGGGCGAAGCTGGCGACAAGCGAGTTCTATTTCAAGCGCCTGCTGCCGCGCACGACCGCTCATCGGGCCGCCGTCGAGGCCGGGAGCGAATGCCTGATGAAGTTGCCGGCGGCGTTGTTTGCGCTTTGACCCAAGGGAAATCCCAAAGATCGCAGGCTTCGCCAGCTCCTACAGGGGATACGCTTTTCCATGAAGGAGCCGGCGAAGCCTGCGATCTTTGTGGTGACTAAAAATAACAAAACAGTCATGGGTTGACCCTATGTGTCGCAAAAGTTGTTGGGGTACACTCTGGTCCATTGCGAAACCGCTTTCCTACGAACCAATTGTTTAGATCCTGCGAGGTTTGCCATGGCTGACTACAAAGCGCCCCTGCGCGATATGCGCTTCGTCCTCAATGAAGTGTTCGAGGTCGCGAAACTCTGGGCCCAATTGCCGGCGCTGGCCGAGACCGTGGACGCTGAAACTGTCGAAGCGATTCTCGAAGAAGCCGGAAAGGTCACCAGTAAAAGCGTCGCCCCCCTCAGCCGTGCGGCTGACGAAGAGGGTTGTCACTGGGCCGACGGCGCCGTCACCACGCCGGCAGGTTTCCCACAGGCCTACAAGACTTATGCCGAAGGCGGTTGGGTCGGCGTTGGCGGTGATCCGGCTTATGGCGGCATGGGCATGCCCAAGGCCGTTTCGGCCCAGGTCGAAGAAATGGTCAACTCGGCCAGCCTGTCCTTCGGCCTGTATCCGATGCTGACCGCCGGGGCTTGCCTGTCGATCAACGCCCATGCAAGCGAAGCATTGAAAGCGGCGTATCTGCCGAACATGTACGCCGGTGTCTGGGCCGGTTCCATGTGCCTGACCGAGCCTCACGCCGGTACCGACCTGGGGATCATCCGCACCAAGGCGGAGCCCCAGGCCGACGGTTCCTACAAGGTCAGCGGTACGAAGATTTTCATCACCGGCGGCGAACACGACCTCACCGAAAACATCATCCACCTGGTGCTGGCGAAACTGCCAGACGCCCCGGCCGGACCGAAAGGCATCTCGCTGTTCCTGGTGCCCAAGTTCATGGTCAATGCCGACGGCAGCCTGGGCGCGCGCAACGCGGCTAACTGCGGGTCGATCGAACACAAGATGGGTATCCAGGCGTCCGCCACGTGCGTGATGAACTTCGACGAGGCCGTGGGTTATCTGGTCGGCGAGCCAAACAAAGGCCTGGCGGCGATGTTCACCATGATGAACTACGAGCGTCTGGGCGTGGGTATCCAGGGCTTGGCCACCGGCGAGCGTTCCTATCAGAACGCCATTGAATACGCCCGCGACCGCCTGCAAAGCCGCTCGCCAACCGGCGCGCAGAACAAGGACAAGATCGCCGACCCGATCATCGTCCACCCGGACGTGCGTCGCATGCTGCTGACCATGAAAGCCTCGAACGAGGGTGGCCGCGCCTTCTCCACTTACGTCGCGATGCAGTTGGATACCGCGAAGTTCAGCGAAGACCCCGCCACCCGCAAGCGCGCGGAAGACCTGGTCGCGCTGTTGACCCCCGTCGCCAAGGCCTTCCTCACTGACCTGGGCCTGGAAACCACCGTTCACGGCCAGCAGATCTTTGGCGGTCACGGCTACATTCGCGAATGGGGCCAGGAGCAACTGGTGCGCGACGTGCGCATCACGCAGATCTACGAAGGTACCAACGGTATCCAGGCGCTGGACCTGGTGGGACGCAAGATCGTCGGCAGTGGCGGGGCGTTCTATAAATTGTTCGCCGATGAGATTCGCCATTTCACCGCCACGGCAAGCAGCGAGTTGTCGGAGTTCACCAAGCCGTTGAACGATGCCGTCGGCACGCTGGACGAACTGACCGAATGGCTGCTCGATCGGGCGAAAAACAACCCGAACGAAATCGGCGCAGCGTCGGTGGAATACCTCCAGGCATTTGGCTACACCGCATACGCCTACATGTGGGCGCTCATGGCCAGGGCGGCCCTGGGCAAGGAAAGCCAGGATGATTTCTATGCCAGCAAGCTGGGCACGGCGCGATTCTACTTCGCCCGCCTGTTGCCGCGGATCCATTCCCTGAGCGCTTCGGTGAAGGCCGGCAGTGAGTCGTTGTTCCTGCTGGAACCGGGCCAATTCTGAAATGTATCGTCATGTAAGCAAATGCTTACATGACGTGCTGGCGATCTCCCTCTATCGTCCGATTGGATCCAGGGCTAATCTAGCTTCCATGGACGTAGCGCAGGACGCGCAAAGTAACAACACGGACA
>NZ_JAOSHO010000354.1 GCF_025917275.1 Pseudomonas agronomica
TGTGGGAGCGAGCTTGCTCGCGATGAGGTCCACTCGGTCTGTCAGCCGGGCTCACACCCCTTCAAAACCAACCGAATAATCGTCTGCGCCGCCGCTTCGTAGTCCGCTTCATCCAGCTTGGCCTTGCCGGTCACGGCGCTGATCTGCCAGTCGAAATCGGCGTAGGTCTGGGTGGCGGCCCAGATGCTGAACATCAGGTGGTTGGGGTCGATGGGGGCGATCTGGCCGCGGTCGATCCAGGTCTGGATGCAGTCGATGTTGTGCCGCGCCTGGGCGTTGAGCTGTTCGATGAGGTCGGCGCTCAGGTGCGGGGCGCCGTGCATGATTTCGCTGGCGAAGACTTTCGAGGCGAACGGCAGGTCGCGGGAGATGCGGATCTTGGAGTGGATGTAGTGGCTCAGCACTTCGCCCGGCTCGCCGTCGGCGTTGAAGGGGGTGGAGGCCTGGAGAATCGGCTCGATGATGCTTTCAAGGACCTCGCGATAGAGGTTTTCCTTGGATTTGAAGTAGTAGTAGACGTTGGGTTTGGGCAAGCCCGCCTTGGCCGCGATGTCGCTGGTTTTGGTCGCGGCGAAGCCCTTGTCGGCAAATTCTTCGCTGGCGGCACGCAGGATCAGTTCTTTGTTGCGCTCGCGGATAGTGCTCATAAACCCTGGGGTTCCTTGCCGATCATGGCGGTGGCGCATGGTAGCACCGGCCTCGCGCGGCGCTCAAGAATGCCCCTGGTGGCCTGTGTGGCTAATTCGTGCACTCAACTTCGGCGCCAGTGCTTGCCAAGCTGCGTTACCATTCCTCGCCGTAGCGGGCTACGACTCGTCATGGCGCCTTGCCTGGCAATCACTGGCACTCGAATTTGAGTACTCGAATTAACCGTACAGGCCACAAGGCTGCGCGGCTCGCGTTATGCTGCGCGGCAATATTGTTCAAGGAGCCCCTCCATGGCTGGAAGCAGTTTGCTGGTTTTGATCGACGACATTGCCACGGTACTCGACGATGTGGCGTTGATGACCAAGATGGCCGCCAAGAAAACCGCCGGCGTGCTCGGTGATGACCTGGCGCTCAACGCCCAGCAAGTCTCGGGTGTGCGGGCTGAGCGGGAATTGCCAGTGGTGTGGGCGGTGGCCAAGGGCTCGTTCCTCAACAAGCTGATCCTGGTGCCGTCGGCGCTGGCCATCAGTGCCTTCGTCCCTTGGCTGGTGACGCCGTTGTTGATGGTCGGCGGCGCCTACCTGTGTTTCGAAGGGTTCGAAAAACTCGCCCACAAATTCCTTCACAGCAAGGCTGAAGACCAAGCCGAACACGCGCAACTGGTCGAGGCGGTGGCCGATCCGGCGGTCGATCTGGTGGCCTTTGAAAAGGACAAGATCAAGGGTGCGGTACGCACCGATTTCATCCTCTCGGCGGAAATCATCGCCATCACCCTCGGCACCGTCGCCGATGCGCCGCTGACCCAGCAGGTGATCGTGCTGTCGGGCATCGCCATTGTCATGACCGTCGGCGTGTACGGCCTGGTGGCCGGCATCGTCAAGCTCGATGATCTGGGCTTGTGGCTGACCCAGAAGCCAGGGCAGGCCGCCAAGAGCATTGGCAGAGCGATCTTGAGCGCGGCGCCTTACATGATGAAAGGCCTGTCGGTGATCGGCACGGCGGCGATGTTCCTGGTGGGCGGCGGCATCCTGACCCATGGCGTGCCGGCGGTGCGCCACTGGATCGAAGGCGTTGCGGCCAGCGCCGGCGGTGCCGGGTTCATCGTGCCGACGTTGCTCAATGCGGTGGCGGGGATTGTCGCGGGGGCTGTGGTGTTGGCGGGTGTGCTGGCGGTGGGCAAAATCTGGAAGGCGCTGAAAGGCTGAGTCTGCCAACGCATTACAACTGTGGGAGCGAGCTTGCTCGCGATAGCAGTCTGTCAGGCAACATTAATGTTGGATGTCAGACCGTCATCGCGAGCAAGCTCGCTCCCACAATGGTTTTGCGGTCTCCGAAAGTTACTCGGCGATCTGCAACTTGCGCGACTCGGTGTACACGTAGCGAACCTTTTCATACTCGAACGGCGAGTTCAGCTGGCCGTAGCGGAAGCTGGTCTGGTAGCGCTTGTCCACGCCGCGCAGGAGCAGCAGTTCCGGGTGGTTGGCGCTGACTTCGGAGACGTTCAGGAAGTTGATCGCCGACTCGGCCGTGTAGTCCACGAGCAGGCCCGAGGTGTCGCGCAGGTTCGATGGGCCGAAGATCGGCAGCACGAAGTAAGCGCCGGCCGGTACGCCGTAGAAACCCAGGGTCTGGCCGAAGTCTTCGCTCTGGCGCGGCAGGCCCATGGCGGTGGCCGGGTCCCACAGGCCGGCGATGCCGACCGTGGTGTTGAGCAACAGCCGAGCGGTGGTTTCCATCGAACGCTTGCCCTTGAATTGCAGCAGGCTGTTCACCAGGTTCGGCACGTCGCCCAGGTTGTTGAAGAAGTTGCTCACACCGGTGCGCACGAAGCTCGGGGTGACGTAGCGGTAGCCATCGACCACGGGCAGGAATACCCATTCGTCGAAGCGGTAGTTGAAGTGATAGACGCGGCGGTTCCAGGATTCCAGCGGGTCATAGACGTTCAAGGCGTTGAGCGTCGAGCGTTCGAATTCGCGTTGATCCAGGCCCGGGTTGAACTTGAGCTTGGTCAGCGGTTCCTTGAACCCGTCAGCATCCACCTTCACGGGCGCATCGGCTTTGCTGTTATCGGCGTGGACCATGCCCGCGCTCATTAACGCGGCGATCAGCAGGAGATATTTAGCCACGGAAGAACTCCAGCATGGCGTCGCTGTTGACGCGGTAGTTAAGGTTGCCGCAGTGCCCACCCAGCGGGTAGACCGTCAGGCGATCGCCAAAGGTCTTGCGCAGGAAGCCCAGGTCACCGGGGCCGAGGATCACATCGTCGGCGTTGTGCATCACCGCAATCTTCGGACTGGCCTGCAGATAATCCTTCAGGGCGTACAGGCTGACCTGGTCGACCAGTTGCAACAGGCTGCCGCCGTCGGTGCGGGCCCGCCACATCGGGATGACTTGCTCGGTGAGGTAGCAGTCGAAATCGCATTGCAGCGCACGCTTGAGGAAGGGCGTCAGGCTGGTGCTTTCGGTAATGGGGAATTTGGGTGGGATGATCAGGCCGCGGCGGTTGATCAGGTCCGAGGTGAAGGCGATATCGGCCGCCGAGAACCGGAACGAGGTGCCGATCAGCATCGCCATCTGCTCGTTGCTCAAGTGTTGCTTGGACTGTTGGAAGTCATAGAGCAGGGCATCGTTGAGGTCGATGTAGCCTTTTTGCTGGAAGTAGCGGGTCAGCTTGTTCAGCACCAGCTCATAAAAGGTGGTGGTGCTGTTGATGCCCTTGACCTCGGTCTGGACCAGTTTGTCCAGGTTGGTGATCGAGGTGTAGAGGTTCACCGGCGGGTTCAGCAGCAAAACCTTCTTGAAATTGAAGCTGCGGCGGGTTTCGTCCAGGTGCGCGACGAAGGCCGCGTCCAGGGCGCCGAGGCTGTAGCCGGTCAGGTAGTACTCGGTGACCGGTACCTTAGGATTCTGCGCGCGCACGGCCTGCATCACCCGGTACATGTCTTCGGCGTCTTCCTTGGTGATGCCAGGGGTGGCGAAGCGCGAGGCGGCACTCATGAAGTCGAAACTGGTGGGCGAAGACAGCTGCACCACGTGATAACCGGCCTTGTAGTAGAGGCGCTTGAGGTACTCGTTGAGCGTGCTGTCATACCGTGCGCCGGTGCCTGCAATCAGGAAGATCAGCGGCGCGGGCTTGTCCTGGGTGGCCATGCGGTAGGTGAGGCTTTTCACCGGCCAGAAATTGTCCGGCAGGATGAATTCGCGTTCGGGGCGCAGGGTGACGGTGTGGTCCGACTGGTTGATGTCTTCGTTCAGCGGCAGTTCCGGCCTCAGGTCCGGCGGCGTGGTGGCGATGGTCGCCTCGAACGGGTTGGTCAAGGGATAGCCATAGCTGGCGGCGTCAATGTCCACCGCCAGCGCGGACGCACTCAGGATAAGGCCGCCAATGAGGGCAGCGAAGCGCAAGGAACGGAGCATGACTAGATCCCTTAGAGGAAGGTGCCGAATGAGGTTCGCAGCTATGACCATCGAAGCCAAGCCAAGTGCCATGACGGCTGCAAAACAAGCGCGAAAGGAGCGCAAGAGTAGCGGGACAATACACGTTGGAGCCGGGTAGCGGCTAGTGGAGCTGCCGGCTTCTTGGTACGGGCATGCAAGGTTTGGGCGGAATTGGCCGGGCAAAACCGCTTAAATGGCTTGCTGGCTTTCTGATGTCGTTTCTCGTTGCTTCGGCGTCGCAGACAGAGCAGGTTCCAGAACGGCGCAGGTTGATGATCAGCCAGTCAGTACTCCACTGGCGTTCGGACCGGTTTTGCAGGCGAGCGTGATGGGGGCGCTGTGCACCATAACAATACGTTGACGCCGCTCGGCATCCGTCGGGCGCAGCACTTTCGGGGAAGTAACGATGAAGATGCGACGACTCTTGGGCGCAGGTGCCGCACTGGTACTGGCGATCAGCTCCACCTTGGCCAGCGCCGAGACCAAAACCCTGAGCATTGGCTACGTTGATGGTTGGTCCGACAGCGTCGCCACCACGCACGTGGCCGCCGAAGTGATCAAGCAAAAACTCGGCTATGACGTGAAGCTGCAAGCCGTCGCGACCGGGATCATGTGGCAGGGCGTTGCCACCGGCAAGCTCGATGCAATGCTCTCGGCCTGGCTGCCAGTGACCCACGGCGACTACTGGGCGAAGAACAAGGACCAGGTGGTCGATTACGGCCCCAACTTCAAGGATGCAAAAATCGGCCTGATCGTGCCGGAGTACGTCAAGGCCAAGTCCCTCGAAGACCTGAAGACCGACGACTCCTTCAAGAAGCGCATCGTCGGCATCGACGCCGGTTCAGGCGTGATGCTCAAGACCGAACAGGCCATCAAGGACTACGACCTGACCGGCTATCAACTCAAGGCCAGTTCCGGCGCCGGCATGATTGCCGAGCTGACCCGTGCCGAGAAAAAGAACGAGTCCATTGCCGTGACCGGTTGGGTGCCGCACTGGATGTTCGCCAAGTGGAAACTGCGCTTCCTGGAAGACCCGAAAGGTGTCTATGGCGCGGCTGAGACTGTGAACAGCATCGGCAGCAAGGAGCTGGGCAACAAGGCGCCAGAAGTGGCTGAATTCCTGAAGAAGTTCCAGTGGGCTTCGAAAGACGAAATCGGCGAAGTCATGCTGGCGATCCAGGAAGGCGCCAAGCCGGAAGCCGCTGCCAAGGATTGGGTAGCCAAGCACCCGGACCGCGTGAAGGAGTGGACCGGCAAGTAATCGGCCTGGTCTGACTGTTCCGAAAACCGCATGAGCTGGAGGCATGCGGTTTTTTTGTGCGTGCGATTCCTGAATTTTCCACTAAACCCTGTGGGAGCGAGCTTGCTCGC
>NZ_JAOSHO010000355.1 GCF_025917275.1 Pseudomonas agronomica
CGGGAGCAAGCTCCCTCGCCACAAATTCATCTCATTCCTTAAGTCACGGCGTTGCCTCAAAGAGCTGCTCATACATCTCGGTACGTATGCGGAACCCAGGCTCCCCACTTGCTCTCATAAATCGCCCGGTTCTTCTCGAAAAGTGCCTGTTTTTTCCGGGCACCCAAGGCGTTGAACGAGGCGGATAAATGATGGTGCACGAAGACATCCTCGGCACAGGCCGCGCGCATGCCGCGACGCTGTACGCGGCGGCAGTAGTCGTCATCCTCGAAAAAACCCAGGCCGTATTCTTCGCAGAGGCCGCCGATCTGCTCGTAGGTCGAGCGCGGAAACATCACGCAGAAAAACGCCAGGGTATTGATTTCGAACCACTCGCCCATGCGGGAGCGGGTCATTCGCGCGGCTTCGGCAGGCATGTCGTCTACCCGGTCATAGCGAGTGTCGACCTTGGCTTCATTGCCGATGTTGTTGGTGATCGGGCCGATGATGCCGATTTCCTTGTTGTCCTGAAGATGGCGAATCAGGCCCTTGATCCAGCCAGCGGTGACGATCGTGTCGTTGTTCAGGATAACCAGGTAGTCGCCACTGGCTGCCGCGAGGCCCAGGTTGTTGCCCGCGGCGAATCCCTTGTTATCCGGGTTGAGGATGACGATCCGGTCCGGGTGCCCTTCGGCCCAGGCGCAGAGATAGGCCGGGGTCTGGTCGCTGGAGTGGTTGTCGACGACGATGATCTCCAGGTTGGGGTACTGGCTTTGGGTCAACAGGCTGTCGAGACAGGCCTTGGTCAATTCGAGGTTGTTATAGGTCAGCACCACCACGCTGACCTTGGGCATTGGCAATGTCGCGATGACCTCGCGCAAGCGGCTGGCCCGATGCTGCCAGGTCTGGCCTCGGGCGAACGATTGACGCGCCTGCCGCGTGGCGCGGGGCTCTGGCAGCGCGTCCAGGACATTGCCGATGGCCGAGATAAACTCGTCCGTCTGTTCAACCGCCCGGACGAGTTTGCCGAACTGGCTCAACTCCGGCAGTTTCACCGAGACCACCGGTTTGCCCGCGCTCAGGTACTCATAGACCTTGACCGGGTTGGTGGCGAGGGTCAGCGGCATGACCTTGAATGGAAGCAGGCACACGTCCATGGCGTGCAGATAGTAGGGCAGGGAGGCGTACGGGACTTCGCCCTCCAGGATCACGTTCGGACAGCGCTTGAAATATTTTCTTGCCTGGACGGTGTCGCTGCCGATCAGCAGGACCAGGTGTTGCGGGAACGATCGAGCGACTTGCCTGACCAGGTCCAGATCGAACCATTCGGCAATGACACCGTAATAACCGATGATCTTCCTGTTGGCGGGGTCCTGATAGACCTTGCCTGGACGTTGGCTGAAGAAGCTGAACTCACAGGCGTTGCGGATCACTTCCACGTTGCGGTTTTCCCGCTTGCCGTGTTGTTCGATCCAGTCGGATGTCGCCACCAGCAGGTCCGCCCTGCGCATCAAGGCGACTTCAAGGTCTAGCAATTCCTGGGCGACATTGCCGAAGCCCTCATGATGGTCCATGCAGTCATAGACCAACGTGGCGTTGGGGACGCGCCTGGCCAGTGGGAACCAGTAGGCGTGCTGGACGATGCAATCCACGGCATCGGCATTCGCAGACGTCAACAACATCGCCAAGCCTTGGCACAACTGGTGGATCGCGGCGGCTGACGGTGGGGCATGATAAATGGCCGGCGCGCCGCGTACCTTGAAACGAATCTGGAACAGCCGGTGGGAGCCTGCCAAGGGCTCGGCTTCAAAACCGGGGTCATCATCGTCGATAAAGTTGTTGGAGATATAAAAAGTCGTTTGTCCTGCCCGGGCCAATTCCTTGGCCAGGTTTTGCGGGCGCTGGATACGGAAGTGCCAGTCAATCACGCCGAACATCAGGATCATGGGTTGTCCGGCGTTGGACGGCACAGCCAGGCCCGGCGACGGTGGCAGGGACGGCAGCGGGGCGAGGCTTGCGGATGCCGCTGTTTCGCCTGGCTTTGCCTTACGCTGCTTGAACCCGTTTCGAAGCCGGCGCGCCAGCTTGCTTTTCACCTGTGCGGTGAGGGGCAGCCACGCGTAGACCCAGCGTGACAATCGATACGCCATCTTGCGTATCGAATAACGCAGCGGTGCGCGTTCGATGGCGTTGCCCCAGTCACAAAGCTTGAACAGCTCAGCCTGCTTCGCCGCCAGTTGGGCACGCAGATCCACCGCCCAATCGGACAGCGCGACCGCCTCGCGCTGTTTTGTCTTGAGCAACGCCTCGGCGTTCTTGAGGCGCTGTTCAGCCAGCCGCAGTCGCTCGCGCAACCGTCGGGCTTCATATTCTTGAAGTGACAGACGAGTGCCAAGCGCTTTGGAATCGAGGCGCAGCTGATTGACGAGCCGATCCCGATTCTCGATCTCCTTGACCAACTGCAAGGCTTCTATGGATCTGGATTGTGTCGAGCGAGTCAGCTGGTCAATGCGATCAACAAGACGGTTGATTGGGTCCATGCGTTCTTTCGGTCCTTTGGTCATTACGGCAACGCACCCCAGGTGTCTCGGGATCGTTGTCGACTTCAATCACCAGGCAGGCACAGGCTCCAGCCGTGCCATGAATCATCATAGCGGCTGCTGCCCAGCGCGCCACGCCAACGGGCTCATATGACATCGGCAAAGCCTTTTCGGGTCCTCTGGAACCAGGCAAACCCGGCGCAGGCGACCAGCACGGCGATCGCCGAGTAGGTGGCCAGTTCGTCCCATTGCGGCGGTCTGCCCCAGAACAGCACATCGCGAACCATTTCGACCGGCAACGTCAGCGGGTTTGCCTGCAAGGCGGCCTGATAGCTTTGCGGAAGCGTCGAGCGTGGATAGAAAATCGGTGAGAGGAACAGCATCGCCGTGACAATGATGCCGATGAACTGGCCGATATCGCGCAGGTAGACGCTTATCGAGGCGAGGAACCAGGAGAGCCCCAGCGTCAGGAGCACCAATGGAAAAAGCACCAGCGGCAGGAGCAGGGCGGTTACCGGAGGAATGCCGAACAGGACGACATAAAAGACCAGCCAGGCCAGCACGCTGATAGCCATGTGGAACAGTGCTGCGCCGAGCGACACCAGGGGCAGGGTTTCCAGTGGGAATATGATTTTCTTGACGTAATTGGTATTGGCCAGCACCAGGCCCGGCGCACGATTCATGCATTCGGAAAACAGGTTGAAGACCAGCAGGCCAGCGAAGAGCACCAGGGCGAATTCGCTCTTGGACTCACCGCCGCCCGACCAGCGGGCCTTGAACACGACACTGAATACGAACGTGTAGACCACCAGCATGAACGCGGGCGTGAAGAACGACCATAGGATACCGAGCATCGAGCCTTTGTAACGACCGGCGACTTCCCTGCGGATCAACACGTAGATCAATAGGCGATTGATCAGGACACTCTTGACCATGGCGGCAGGGGACGTGTTGAACGACTGCATTGTTGCTTGATCCTTAAGCCGGTATTCGGAGGCTCCTTGAGTGGCTTCTTCATGGAGGGTAAACGCAGTGTAGATTCATTCGGCGTTTTTTCCCGTTTATGTGCTTAACTCATCCGCAGCGCCCGGCAAAGGAACTGTTCGGCGGCGCCGTAATATGGGTCGTGTTTCATGGAAGGGTTTTGCCGATGTCGTTTGAAGTGGCCATCCGCGCCGAGAACCTGAGCAAGTGCTATCAGATTTACGATGCGCCCAAGGACCGTCTGTTGCAGATGTTGGTGCGCGGCAGGAAGCGTTTCTATCGCGAGTTCTGGGCCCTGGATGATGTTTCCCTGACCATCGCAAAGGGTGAGACCGTCGGTATCATCGGCCGTAACGGCAGTGGCAAGTCCACGTTGTTGCAACTGATCTGCGGAACGCTGATGCCGACCCGGGGCAGTGTCCAGGGACATGGCCGGATTGCCGCGCTGCTTGAGCTGGGGTCTGGTTTCAATCCAGAGTTCACCGGGCGGGAAAATGTCCATGTGAACGCGGCAGTGCTGGGCTTGAGTCGCTCGGAAATCGACGCTCGCTTCGACGATATCCTCGCCTTTGCCAATATCGGCGACTTCATCGACCAACCCACCAAGATCTATTCCAGCGGGATGCTGGTGCGGTTGGCCTTCGCCGTTTCGGTCTGCGTGGAACCCGAGATCCTGATCGTCGATGAGGCCCTCTCGGTCGGCGATGCCTCCTTTCAATTCAAATGCCTGAACCGGCTGGAAGAACTGGCTGCCAAGGGCACGACGCTGCTGTTCGTTTCCCATGACATGAGCATGGTCAAGCGCTTTTGCCACCGAGTCATCTACCTGCGTGCGGGCCGGGTCGTGGCCAGCGGCTCGCCCGATGAAATGGCCGAGCTGCACTTGCTCGACATGCGTGATGAGCAACGTCGCTGGGCCAGCGGCGGGGTCATACCGGTGACACGCAAGTCGTTTATCGGCGGGCAGGAGGGGATGGCCTTCGGAACCGAAGAGGGACACATCAGCGCTGCCTGCTTCACCAATACCGAGCAGCTTTGCTCCAGCTACCTGTATGGCGACGACATCGAGATTCGCGTCGAGGCGGTGCTGCATGAGTCGATCACTCAACCCAACATCAGCTTCACCATCCAGGAGGCCAGGCTGCTGGTGATCGGTGGAGGCAACTTCGCCCTGCAACCGGGGCCGGTCGAAAACGGTTGGCGGCGCTCGGCGATCACGGTGCGCTTCCCGGCCAACCTCGCCGAGGGTCGCTACCATGTCACGCTCAAGTTGTTGCATGGGGCGACGGAAGACACCTCGCAACTGATCGAGAAACAAGTTGCGCCGCTGGCCTTCGATATGTTGCCAAGCCCCAGGCATTTCCTGGGCATGGTTGACCTGGGGCTGGAGAGAATCGATCCTCCACCGGTCGAGTCGGTTCCCAAGGCCTGCGGTACTCAAGGAGAAACGGTTTTGGCGGGACACCAGGACGAGCGCGGGTGGCAGGTCGCCATATTCGGCACCTTCGACGTCGAAAACTACGGCGACCTGTTGTTTCCGATCATTGCCGAGGCGGAGCTGCGTCGGCGCTTGGGGCCAGTCGAGCTGCATCGGTTTTCCTATCATGAAAAACGCCGCCCTGAATGGCCCTACGCAGTGACGTCGCTGACGGAACTGCCCGGTATGGCGGCCAGCCTGGATGGCGTCCTGATCGGCGGTGGTTTTCTGATCCGCTTCGATAAAGTCGTGGCCCATGGCTATGGTCCGCCAACTGCCGATATTCATCATCCGACCGGTTATTGGCTGACGCCTGCGTTGATCGCGTTGCAGCATGCTATTCCAGTGATATGGAATGCCCCCGGTATGCACTGCAACGATGTTCCCGCCTGGGCCAGGCCACTCTTGACGATGGCCCTCGAACAAAGCCAGTACGTGCGAGTCCGTGATGCACTGACGCGCGATACGCTCGGCGC
>NZ_JAOSHO010000356.1 GCF_025917275.1 Pseudomonas agronomica
CGACCTGCACCGCCGGTCGCCAATACGGTGGCCTTGGCGCGGATGTAGGTGGTTTCGCCGGTTTCGATGCAGATCGCGATCACACCGACGAAGGCGCCGTCCTGGTTCTTCACCAGGTCAACGGCGTAGTACTCGTTCAGGAACGTGGTACCGGCTTTCAGGTTGCCCTGATAAAGGGTGTGCAGCAGAGCGTGACCGGTACGGTCGGACGCCGCGCAGGTACGCGCAGCCTGGCCGCCCTTGCCGTAGTCCTTGGACTGGCCACCGAACGGACGCTGGTAGATACGACCTTGCTCGGTACGCGAGAATGGCATGCCCATGTGGTCCAGCTCGAAAACGGCGGCCGGGCCTTCCTGACACATGTATTCGATAGCGTCCTGGTCACCGATGTAGTCGGAACCCTTGACGGTATCGTACATGTGCCAGCGCCAGTCATCGTTCGGGTCGGCCGAAGCGATGGCGCAGGTGATGCCGCCCTGGGCGGAAACCGTGTGCGAACGCGTCGGGAAAACCTTGGTGATCACGGCAGTCTTGTGACCGCCCTGCGCCAGCTGCAGCGCTGCGCGCATGCCGGCACCGCCACCACCGATGATGATGGCGTCGAAAGAAATCGTTGGAATGTTAGCCATGAATCAGATACCCCAGAGAATCTGCACACCCCAGACGAAGTAAGCGAACATCGCAACGCCGCATACTGCCTGGAAGAGGAAACGTACGGCAGTCGCCGACTTGCCGAACGCCATCTGCGTCAGGTAGTCGGTCGCGATGGTCCACATGCCGACCCAGGCGTGAGCGCCCAGTGCAACAAGTGCCAGCAGACTGAAGATACGCATCCAGTTGTTTGCAAACAGTTCATGCCATTGGGCATAGCCCAGGCCGGGGTTGGCGATTACATATCCGATCAGGAAAATGAAATAAGCCGCGAGAACGACCGCAGACACACGCTGCGCCATCCAGTCATAGAGGCCCGAACGCGAGAGGTTCGTGACGTTGGTTACCATATCCAGACTCCTGCCAGAACGATTACCACCACGGAAACGGCGATAACGATTTTCGAGCCCAGCTTGCCGCCTTCCAGCGTCTCACCGATGCCCATGTCCATGATCAAGTGGCGCACACCGGCTACCAGGTGATACAGCAAGGCGGACAGGATGCCCCAAATCACTAGCTTGGCTAGCGGACTGGTCAGACACGCTTTCACCTGACCGAAGCCTTCTTCCGAATCGAGCGACTTGTCCAATGCATAAAGCATGATGGCCAGGCTGACGAAGAGGATGACACCGGAAATACGGTGAAGAATGGACGTGTAAGCAGTGACTGGGAGTTTGATGGTCCTTAGGTCTAGGTTTACAGGTCGTTGGCTTTTCACGGCTTTTTTTTCACACTGAAGAGCCCCTAACAATCAGGGCAAAGTTGTTGGGGCGCGCACTGGTCAGGTACTCACCACCCAGGGAGTGACGACCCCCAAGAAAGCAGGCCCAAAAGCCCCTGGCGGTCGGTGGCCGAGTATAGACAGTTAGGCTACTAATGACAACGCGTTCACCTTCCCCTAATAGCGCATTGCACATACGCCGCAAAAGGCGTAAACGGCAGGCAATTTCGCGGAAAAAGTCCGGTTAAAGCCTTCTGGAGCAAGACTTTAGGCAAATTGACATTCGGATTTATCTCACTATAGTGGTGCGGGCCCTGCGTGGGGGGTCTGTCTGATGATTCCAAGCATTAATAGGAGGCCACATGGCTGACAAAAAAGCGCAGTTGATCATCGAGGGCGCAGCCCCCGTCGAGCTGCCCATTTTAACCGGCACCGTTGGTCCCGATGTAATCGACGTACGGGGCCTGACGGCCACGGGCCGTTTCACCTTTGACCCGGGTTTCATGTCGACCGCCTCGTGCGAGTCGAAAATCACCTATATCGACGGCGACAACGGCATCCTGCTGCACCGCGGATACCCGATCGAGCAACTGGCTGAAAAATCGGACTACCTGGAAACCTGCTACCTGCTGCTCAACGGCGAGCTGCCGACCGCAGAGCAGAAGGCCCAGTTCGTCAGCACCGTGAAGAACCACACCATGGTTCACGAACAGTTGAAGACCTTCTTCAACGGTTTCCGTCGTGATGCCCACCCGATGGCCGTCATGTGCGGCGTCGTCGGTGCCCTCTCGGCCTTCTACCACGACTCCCTGGACATCAATAACCCCCAGCATCGCGAAATCTCCGCGATCCGCCTGGTGGCGAAGATGCCGACCCTGGCAGCCATGGTCTACAAGTACTCCATGGGGCAGCCCATGATGTACCCGCGCAACGACCTGACCTATGCAGAGAACTTCCTGCATATGATGTTCAACACCCCGTGCGAGATCAAACCGATCAGCCCGGTGCTCGCCAAGGCCATGGACCGGATCTTCATCCTCCACGCCGACCACGAGCAGAACGCCTCCACGTCCACCGTGCGCCTGGCCGGCTCGTCGGGTGCCAACCCGTTCGCCTGTATCGCCGCCGGTATCGCCGCGCTCTGGGGCCCTGCCCACGGCGGTGCGAACGAAGCGGTACTGACCATGCTCGATGAAATCGGTGATGTCTCGAACATCGACAAGTTCATCGCCAAGGCCAAGGACAAGAACGATCCGTTCAAGCTGATGGGCTTCGGTCACCGGGTCTACAAGAACCGCGACCCGCGCGCCACCGTCATGAAGCAGACCTGCGACGAAGTGCTCAAGGAACTGGGGATCAAGAACGATCCGCAACTCGAACTGGCCATGCGCCTGGAAGAGATCGCCCTGACCGACCCGTACTTCATCGAGCGCTCGCTGTACCCGAACGTCGACTTCTACTCGGGGATCATCCTCAAGGCGATCGGCATTCCAACCAGCATGTTCACCGTGATCTTCGCCCTGGCGCGGACCGTCGGCTGGATCTCCCATTGGAAGGAAATGCTCTCCAGCCCGTACAAGATCGGCCGTCCACGCCAGCTGTACACCGGCTACGAGTCGCGCGACATCACCAAGCTGGAAGACCGCAAGTAAGGCTAGCCTTGCGCTAGGCTCCTGACTGCACCGAAACAGCCCCCGCTTTATATAAGCGGGGGCTGTTTTGTTTATGCCTCTTTTATCCGATCCAGAAACTGCATTGGCAGAACCGACGCCATCGCGAGCAAGCTCGCTCCCACAGGGGATCTCCAGTGAGCACAAGTTTGGGGTTCACGGCCAACTGTGGGAGCGAGCTTGCTCGCGATGGCGGCAGGCCTGCCACCCACGAACCCGGCACAAAAAAATACCCCGGCCTCTCGACCGGGGTATTTCTTCAAGCACTTATCGCTGCATTAGTGGTTAACCGCCCCACTCGCCCCCAGGCCAGTCTGCGAACGCACGAACTGCGGGAAGAACAGCGCCCGCTCGTTGGCGCCTTCAGCCGACTTGTCGGTGATGGAGAAGAACCAGATACCGACGAACGCGATGATCATCGAGAACAGCGCCGGGTATTCATACGGAAAGATTGCTTTCTCGTGACCCATGATCTGCACCCAGATGGTCGGGCCGAGGATCATCAGGCCAACCGCACTGACCAGGCCCAGCCAGCCGCCGATCATGGCGCCACGGGTGGTCAGCTTCTTCCAGTACATCGAAAGCAGCAGCACCGGGAAGTTACAGCTCGCCGCGATGGAGAACGCCAGGCCCACCATGAACGCGATGTTCTGCTTCTCGAACAGGATGCCCAGGCCGATCGCCAGCACTGCCAGGGCAATGGTGGTGATTTTCGAGACGCGGATCTCATCCTTCTCGTTGGCCTTGCCTTTCTTGATCACGCTGGCATACAGGTCATGGGATACCGCTGAGGCACCGGCCAGGGTCAGGCCCGCTACCACCGCCAGGATGGTCGCGAACGCCACCGCCGAGATGAAGCCCAGGAAGATGCTGCCGCCCACCGCGTTGGCCAGGTGCACCGCCGCCATGTTGTTGCCACCGAGCAAGGCACCTGCCGCGTCCTTGAACGCCGGGTTGGTGCTGACCAGCAGGATCGCGCCAAAGCCGATGATGAAGGTCAGGATGTAGAAGTAGCCGATGAAGCCAGTGGCGTACAGTACGCTTTTACGAGCTTCCTTCGCATCGCTCACGGTGAAGAAGCGCATCAGGATGTGCGGCAGGCCAGCGGTACCGAACATCAGCGCCAAGCCCAGGGAGAAGGCCGAGATCGGATCCTTCACCAAGCCGCCAGGGCTCATGATTGCCTCGCCTTTAGGGTGAACCTTGACCGCTTCGGCAAACAGTGTGTTGAAGTCGAAGCCAACGTGTTTCATGACCATCAAGGCCATGAACGAAGCACCGGACAGCAACAGCACAGCCTTGATGATCTGTACCCAAGTCGTCGCCAGCATGCCGCCGAACAACACATAGAGGCACATCAGGATGCCGACCAGGATCACCGCAACGTGGTAGTCCAGGCCGAACAGCAGTTGGATCAGCTTGCCGGCACCGACCATCTGCGCGATCAGGTAGAACGCCACCACCACCAGCGAGCCGCAGGCGGACAGACTGCGGATCTGGGTTTGCCCGAGGCGATAGGACGCCACGTCGGCAAAGGTGTACTTGCCCAGGTTGCGCAGGCGTTCGGCGATGAGGAACAGAATGATCGGCCAGCCCACCAGGAAGCCGATGGAGTAGATCAGGCCGTCATAACCGGACGCAAACACCAGGGCGGAAATCCCCAGGAAGGACGCCGCCGACATATAGTCGCCCGCAATGGCCAGGCCATTCTGGAAACCGGTGATCCTCCCGCCTGCCGCATAGTAGTCGGACGCCGACTTGTTGCGCTTGGAGGCCCAATAGGTGATGCACAGGGTCGCGCCGACGAAGACCACGAACATGACAATCGCGGAAACGTTGAGGGGTTGCTTCTGCACGGCACCGGTCAGGGCTTCAGCCGCCCAGGCGCCCGGGGCAAATGCTGCGATGCTCAATAGAGCCATTAGACGCCGGATCATTGCTGAGCCTCCTTGAGAATCGCATTGTTCAGGTCGTCGAACTCGCCGTTGGCACGTCGCACATAGATACCGGTCAGGATGAAGGCCGAGACAATCAGGCCGACGCCGATGGGAATACCCCAGGTAATGGTGGACTCGGGTGTGATCTTCGCCCCGAGAATGTGCGGCCCGTAGGCAATCAGAAGGATGAAGCCGGAGTACAGCCCTAGCATGATCGCCGAGAGAATCCAGGCGAACTTTTCCCTTTTTCTCACCAGCTCCTTGAAGCGCGGGCTGTTTTGAATCGAGAGGTAAATGCTGTCGTTCATTGTTTTTATCCTCGCAGCACAGATTTAATTGGAACGACCCTACTCTATGCGGCTCAAGGCCAGGTTCCAGACGACCTTAGTATTAGAACGACATGACGGTTTTGCCAGTTTTCCGCAGTTTTTTGCAACGATCCCTGTGGGAGCGAGCTTGCTCGC
>NZ_JAOSHO010000357.1 GCF_025917275.1 Pseudomonas agronomica
CACCGCGCGATCCTGGCCGTCACAGCTCAGGTGCAGGGTGATTTCTGATGGCAGTCCGAGGCGCAGCCCACCGGTGTTGCTCCAGGGCGAATTCAGGTCATCGGCTCGGAGGTGCGGCTTGAGGCTCAAGGCGAAGGCCTGGGCGGCCGCGTGCCAGAAGTCGTCATCCAATTCGCCTGGCTCGGGCAGCAGTTGCGCCTGGTAACGTGGGATAAATCCAGTGTCCAGTTCCGCAGCGGCAAACGCCGGGTGACCGACGATGCGCCGAAGGAATCCGATATTGGTCTTCAGGCCGCCGATGGCGAACTCGTCGAGCATCGCCAACAGGCGCAAACGGGCCTGCTCGCGGTTCTCGCCCCAGGCGATCAGCTTGCCAAGCATCGGGTCGTAGAAAGACGAAATCTCGTCATCTTCTTCAACGCCGCTGTCGACCCGCCGCCCTTCGCCTGCAGCGGATTCGCGGTACAACGCCAGGCGCCCGGTGGCGGGGAGAAAATCATTGGCCGGGTCTTCGGCATAGAGCCGTACTTCGATGGCATGCCCCCGCAGCGGTACTTGCTCTTGCGTGATGGGCAGCGGCTCGCCGAGGGCGATGCGGATCTGCCAGGCCACCAGGTCCAGCCCGGTGATCGCTTCAGTGACCGGATGCTCGACCTGCAGCCGGGTGTTCATCTCCATGAAGAAAAACTCACCCCGCGAGTCCAGCAAAAACTCTACCGTGCCCGCGCCGACATAGCCGATCGCCTGGGCCGCACGCACCGCGGCTTCGCCCATCGCCTGGCGTAATTGCGGGCTGAGGCCGGGCGCAGGCGCTTCCTCGACGACCTTCTGGTGCCGACGCTGGATCGAGCAATCCCTCTCGTTGAGGTACAGGCAGTTGCCATGCTGGTCGGCGAACACCTGGATTTCCACGTGGCGTGGCTTGAGCAGGTATTTTTCCACCAGCATGCGCGCATCGCCGAACGACGATTGGGCTTCACGTTGCGCAGAAGCCAACGCTTCGGCCAGTTGGCTGACGTCTTCCACGACTTTCATGCCTTTGCCGCCGCCGCCCGCGGTTGCCTTGAGCAACACCGGGTAGCCGATGCGCTCGGCGGCGGCGCGGAAGGTTTCCAGATCCTGGGCTTCACCGTGGTAGCCGGGCACCAACGGCACGCCAGCGGTTTCCATCAAGGCCTTGGCGGCGGATTTGCTGCCCATGGCGTCGATGGCCGAGGCGGGAGGGCCGAGGAAGATCAGCCCGGCGTTTTCGATCGCCCTGGCGAACCCGGCATTCTCGGAAAGGAAACCGTAGCCAGGATGAATCGCCTGGGCACCGCTGGCCTGGGCCGCGGCGATCAGTTTGTCGATTTGCAGGTAGCTGTCGGCGGCCTTGCTGCCGCCCAGGTCGACGCAGATATCGGCTTCACGGCAATGACGCGCGTTACGGTCCGTGGCGCTGTGTACGGCGACGGTGGTCAGGCCCATGGCCTTGGCGGTGCGCATGACCCGGCAGGCGATTTCACCGCGGTTGGCCACCAATAGAGAGGTAAGGGCAGGGGCGCTCATCGACGCGGCTCCTTGTTGTCTGACTCGGCTTGCCAGTTCGGCGGCCGTTTTTGCAGGAACGCCCGCAGGCCCTCCTGGCCTTCGGGGCTGACGCGTATCCGGGCGATGGCGTTCTCGGTGTAGCGGCGCAACGCCGGGGTGAGCGCACCGTTGCCGACCTCACGGAGCAGTTCCTTGCTGGCGCGCATGGCCGCCGGACTGTTGAGCAGCAGATTGTCGATCCAGTGCTGGAGTTGACCGTCCAACGCCTCGGCCGGGTAACTTTCCGACAGCAATCCAATCTCTTTCGCACGTTGTCCGTTGAAACGCTCCGCGGTCAGGGCGTAGCGTCTTGCCGCGCGTTCGCCAATGGCCTGTACCACGAACGGACTGATCACCGCAGGCGCCAGGCCGATCCGCACTTCAGACAGGCAAAACTGCGCTTCGTCGGCGCCGATGGCCATGTCGCAGGCGCTGATCAGGCCCAGTGCGCCGCCAAACGCGGCACCTTGGACCACAGCCAATGTAGGAGTTTTCAGTTTGGCGAGGTTGTACATCAGCTCCGCCAGTTCCCGGGCGTCGTCGAGGTTGGTGTGGTAATCGAGTTCGGCGGACTGTTGCATCCAGGCCAGGTCGGCGCCGGCGCTGAAGTGTTTGCCACGGCCACGGAGCAACAGGAAACGCAAGGTCGGATCGCTGCCGACGTCGTCCAGGGCGAGGATCAGTTCGCGGATCATCTCGGCGTTGAACGCGTTGTTTTTTGACTCGCGGCTGAGCCACAACGTGGCAAAGCCGCGTGGGTCGGTGTGCAGTTCGAGGGTGTTGTACTGAGTCATGGGCATTTTCCCGATTACATCCTGAACACGCCGAAGCGGCTCGATTCTATTGGCGCGTTCAGCGACGCGGACAAGGCCAGGCCCAATACATCGCGGGTCTGCGCCGGGTCGATGACGCCGTCGTCCCACAGCCGCGCGCTGGAATAATAGGGGTGCCCCTGTTCTTCGTACTGGTCGAGAATCGGTTGCTTGATCTCGGCTTCCTGGCTGGCGCTGAACGGCTGGCCGCTGCGTTCGGCCTGTTCGCGCTTGACCTGCACCAACACGCCGGCGGCTTGTTCGGCGCCCATCACGCCGATCCGGGCATTCGGCCACATCCACAGGAACCGTGGATCGTAGGCGCGGCCGCACATGCCATAGTTGCCCGCACCGAAACTGCCTCCGATGATCACGGTGAATTTCGGTACCCGGGCGCAAGCCACGGCAGTCACCAGTTTTGCACCGTGCTTGGCGATGCCGCCGGCTTCGTATTTCTGGCCGACCATGAAACCAGTGATATTTTGCAGGAACAGCAGGGGAATCCCGCGCTGGCAGGCCAGTTCAATGAAATGGGCGCCTTTCTGCGCGGCCTCGGCGAACAGGATGCCGTTGTTGGCAAGGATGGCGATCGGATAACCGTGCAGATGGGCGAAGCCGCACACCAGGGTCGTTCCGAAGAGGGCCTTGAATTCATCGAATACCGAGCCGTCGACGAGGCGTGCGATGACTTCCCGCACATCGAACGGCTGTTTGGCATCGGCCGAAACCACGCCGTACAGTTCGTCGCCCGCATACAACGGGGCGATGGGCGCACGCTGCTGCAGCTCGCCGAGCTTGCGCCAGTTGAGGTTGGCGACGCTGCGGCGGGCCAATGCCAACGCGTGCTCATCACTGTCGGCGTAATGGTCTGCCACGCCGGAGATCTTGCAGTGCACATCGGCGCCGCCCAGGTCCTCGGCGCTGACCACTTCGCCGGTGGCGGCTTTTACCAGGGGGGGGCCGGCGAGGAAGATCGTCGCCTGCTGGCGAACCATGATTGCCTCGTCCGCCATCGCCGGCACATACGCGCCACCGGCGGTGCAGGAGCCCATGACTACGGCAATCTGCGGAATACCCTGGGCACTCATGTTGGCCTGGTTGAAAAAGATCCGGCCAAAGTGCTCGCGGTCGGGAAACACTTCGTCCTGGCGTGGCAGGTTGGCGCCACCGGAATCCACCAAGTAGATGCAGGGGAGGCGGTTCTGTTGGGCGATGGCCTGGGCGCGCAGGTGTTTTTTCACGGTCAACGGGTAATACGAGCCGCCTTTGACCGTCGCGTCGTTGGCGACGATCATGCACTCGATACCTTCCACGCGACCGATGCCGGCGATCACACCGGCTGCCGGGACGTCCTCTCCATAGACTTCGTAAGCCGCCAGCGGACTGATTTCCAAGAACGGCGAGCCTGGGTCCAGCAAGCGATTGATGCGCTCGCGCGGCAGCAGTTTGCCTCGCGATGTATGCCGCTCCTGGGCCTTGGGTCCGCCGCCTTGCTGGACATGAGCGAGCAAGGTGCGCAAGGCCTCGACTTGTCCGAGCATCGCATCGCGGTTTGCGATGAACTCCGGTGAGCGAGCGTTGAGCTGAGTGTGCAGCGTGGCCATGGTCAGCTCCGTTAGCGGGTTTCGTTGAACAGTTCGCGACCAATCAGCATCCGACGGATCTCACTGGTGCCGGCACCGATTTCGTACAGCTTGGCGTCACGCAGGAGACGGCCAGCCGGGAATTCGTTGATGTAGCCGTTGCCGCCCAGGATCTGGATGGCATCAAGGGCCATTTGCGTGGCGCGCTCGGCGCTGTAGAGGATCACCCCGGCGGCGTCCTTGCGGGTGGTTTCGCCGCGCTCGCACGCCTGGGCCACTGCGTACAGATAGGCGCGACTGGCGTTGAGCTGGGTGTACATGTCCGCGACTTTGCCTTGGATCAGCTGGAATTCGCCGATGCTCTGGCCGAACTGCTTGCGGTCGTGGATGTACGGGACGATCAGGTCCATGCACGCCTGCATGATGCCGGTCGGTCCGCCGGACAAGACCACGCGCTCATAGTCGAGGCCGCTCATCAATACTTTCACGCCGCCATTGAGCGCGCCGAGGATATTTTCCTCAGGCACTTCGACGTCATCGAAAAACAACTCGCACGTGTTCGAGCCGCGCATGCCGAGCTTGTCGAACTTGTTGCTGCGGCTGAAACCTTTCCAATCACGCTCGACGATGAACGCGGTGATGCCATGGGCGCCTTTTTCCAGGTCGGTCTTGGCGTAGATCACGTAGGTGTTCGCGTCAGGACCGTTGGTAATCCAGGTCTTGCTGCCGTTGAGCACGTAGTGGTCGCCACGCTTGTCGGCCCGAAGCTTCATCGAAACCACGTCGGAGCCGGCGTTCGGTTCGCTCATGGCGAGCGCGCCGATATGCTCGCCACTGATCAGCTTGGGCAGGTACTTGCTCTTCTGCTCATGGGTGCCGTTGCGGTTGATCTGGTTGACGCACAGGTTGGAGTGGGCGCCGTAGGAGAGGGCGACCGAGGCCGAGCCGCGGCTGATTTCTTCCATGGTGACGACATGGGCCAGATAGCCCAGGCCGGCGCCGCCATATTCTTCGGGGACGGTGATGCCCAGCAGGCCCATGTCACCGAACTTGCGCCACATGTCGGCGGGGAACAGATTGTCGATGTCGATCTGTGCGGCCCGAGGCGCCAGCTCTGCCTTGACGAAGGACTGCACCTGGTCGCGCAACATGTCGATGGTTTCGCCGAGGGCAAAATTCAGGGATGGGTAGCTCATGGGACACCTTTTTGGATTTTTTGTCGGGTGTGGGGAGCAGGGGAACGGCTCTCACCTTTACGTTAACGTAAGCCTGCGACGAGAGGCTGTCAATCACCCTTTACGTTAACGTCAACTTGAGCCAGAGTACGGGTGTTCTGAATCAGCTTTTATGGCGAGGGAGCTCCCGCTCAAGCGCGTGTAGGAGCTGCCGAAGGCTGCGATCTTTTGATCTTTTGGTCTTTTGGTCTTTTGATCTTTTGATCTTTCGCTTGAGACTG
>NZ_JAOSHO010000358.1 GCF_025917275.1 Pseudomonas agronomica
CGCTCGACAGCTCCTACACAGCTCGGCAGCCCAGCGGCCTCGCCACGGGGTCCTGTGGTTACTTGAGGGTCAAGACCCAAGCCGCCAGGGTCTTGGCCTCTTCTTCCGTCACCGGGTTGGCCGGCATCGGCATCGGTCCCCAGTTGCCTTGGGTGCCTTCCTTGATGTGTTTGGCCAATACGTCCTGGGCTCCGGCGACGCCAGCGTTTTTTGCCGCGACGTCCTTGAGCGCCGGGCCTACCACCTTGGTGTCGATGGAGTGGCAGGCCGCGCACGGCTTGCTCTTGAACAGTGTCGGGCCATCATCGGCCAGGGCCGGCAGGCTATAGGCGGCGGTCAAGGCCAGTGCGATCAGAATAGGCTTCATGGTTTTTCCTCTTATTGATGGGGCTCAATAGATGTCGTGTTGGGTGTTGTAGACGTTGAATTTCCCGGTCGGGGTGATCAGGCGCTTGTCCTTGATCACGTCCTTGACCTTGAGGGTCTTGTCATCGATCACCACCAGCGCCGACTCGTCTTCCTGGCCACTCCAGACCGAGAACCAGACTTCGTCGCCGGCCTTGTTGTATTCCGGTTGCACCACGCGCAAGGCACCTTTCTTGATGCCGGCGTACTCGGCAATCGGCAGCACGGTGTAGCCAGCGTCGAGGTTGTCGATGTTGAACACCGCCACCGATTGGCTGAGCTTGGCGTCCGGGCTGAGGGTGGTGTCGACGTACAGGTGACGGGACTGTGGATGGGTCTTGATGAACAGCGAACCGCCGCCCTGGCCCTGCAGCGAACCCACCTGTTTCCAGGCGTATTGCGGGTGCTTGACCGGGTCGGTGCCGATCAACGAAACCCCGGCATCGCCCAGGTGGCTGGTGGCCCAGACCGGTCCGTAGAGCGGATGGTTGAAGTTGGCGCCGCGTCCCGGGTGCGGGGTCTTGCCGACGTCCACGAGCGCGGTGAGCTTGCGTTCCTTGGAGTCGATCACCGCGACTTTGTTGGAGTTGTTGGCGGCCGTCATGAAGTAGCGATGGCTGCTGTCCCAACCGCCGTCATGCAGGAACGGCGCGGCGTCGATGCTGGTGATGGTGAGGTTCTTGATGTCCTGGTAGTTGACCAGCATCACCTTGCCGGTTTCCTTGACGTTGACGATGAACTCCGGCCATTCGTGGGAGGCGATGATCGCCGCGACGCGGGGTTCGGGGTGGTATTGCTGGGTGTCGACGGTCATGCCCCGGGTCGAGACGATCTGCTTGGGCTCCAGGGTCTCGCCGTCCATGATCGTGAACTGCGGCGGCCAGTACGAACCGGCAATCGTGTACTTGTCTTCGTAGCCCTTGAACTTGGAGGTTTCCACCGAGCGGGCTTCGATGCCCACCTTGATTTCCGCGACCTTGGTCGGCTCTTTCGGCCACAGGTCGATCATGTCGATCTTGGCGTCCCGACCGATCACCAGCAGATAACGCCCGGAGGCTGAGATGCGCGAGATGTGTACCGCGTAACCGGTGTCGATCAGCTTGACGATTTTCTTGGTGTCGCCGTCGATCAGGGCGATCTTGCCGTCGTCGCGCAGGGTCACCGAGAAGAGGTTTTGCAGGTTGAGATTGTTCAACTGCCTGGTGGGTCGGTCCTCGGGCTTGACCAGGACTTTCCAGGTCTTGCGGGTTTCCGCCATGCCCCATTCCGGCGGTGTCGGCGGGGTGTGCTGGATGAACTTGGCCATCACCGTGATCTGGTCTTTGGTCAGGGCGTTGGAGGTGCCCCAGTTCGGCATGCCGGCGGCGGAGCCGTAAGTGATCAGCGCCTCCAGGTAGGCCTGGCCGCGCGCCTGGGTGATATCGGGTGTCAGGGGCTTGCCGGTGGCGCCCTTGCGCAGCACGCCGTGGCAGCCGGCGCAGCGTTGGAAGTAGATTTCCTTGGCCGCATCGAAGTCGGCTTGGCTCAGGTCCGGCGCGCCGTCGGTCTTGACCATGCGCGGGCTGTCCTGCGAAGTGGCCTGCGCAGGCGGTTGGTCGGCGAAGACGTAAGGGGAGGCCAGCACTGTACACAGCGCCGTGACCCTCATCGCCCACGATTTTTTGTGGCTGATCAGCATTCCATTTCTCCTCAGGCATGACCCGCGCTGCCCCCGTAGATGTCGTCCGGCGCGCAGATTCTTGGTGCGCTGCAAGGCTATGCCGAGGGCAATGGTTAACCGCTTGACGGCGATCAAGTTTGCCGGCCGCAAGCCTTGCCAGGTTGTCGCAGGGCCTCGTAGCTTGAGTGGCAATCCGTTGTCTGATCAGGCCATTCCATGAACGCCATCGCTACCGCGCAACACCCCGACGAACCCTTCTACCAAGCCCAGGACAACGAACAGGCATTGTTCGAACAGGCCTGGCGCCACGGCATGCCGGTGCTGATCAAGGGGCCGACGGGCTGCGGCAAGACCCGTTTTGTCCAGCACATGGCCCACCGCCTGAAACTGCCGCTGTACACCGTGGCGTGCCACGACGACCTCAGCGCGGCGGACCTGGTGGGCCGTCACCTGATCGGCGCCCAAGGCACTTGGTGGCAGGACGGACCGTTGACCCGGGCGGTACGCGAGGGCGGCATCTGTTACCTGGATGAAGTGGTCGAGGCGCGCCAGGACACGGCGGTGGTGCTGCACCCGCTGGCGGACGATCGTCGGCAGCTGTACCTGGAGCGCACCGGCGAGGTTTTGCAGGCGCCGCCGTCGTTCATGCTGGTGGTGTCGTATAACCCCGGCTACCAGAACCTGCTCAAGGGCATGAAACCGAGCACGCGCCAGCGTTTCGTGGCGATGCGCTTCGGCTACCCGACGGTGCCCGACGAAGAGCGCATCGTTGCCCGCGAGGCTGGAGTCGACATGGCCTTGGCCGCCCAGGTGGTGCGCTTGGGGCAGGCGCTGCGCCGGCTCGATCAGCACGACTTGGAGGAGGTCGCGTCCACCCGTCTGCTGATCTTCGCGGCCCGCATGATCGGCGCTGGGATGGATCCGCGCCAAGCTTGCCTGGCGTGCCTGGCCGAACCCTTGAGCGACGACCCGCAAACCGTCGCCGCGCTGATGGATGTGGTCGATGTCCACTTCGGCTGAACGCGTGGGCGTGGCCCGGCGATTGCCCGGGGATCTGGCGATGTGGTTCTTCATCCTCGCCGAGCTGTCGGTGTTCGCGCTGCTGATCCTCGCGTTCACCGTCGCCCAGGCGCTGCACCCCCAGATGTTCAGCGAAGGCCGCCAGTTACTCGACCGCTCCACGGGCCTGGCGATGACCCTCAGCCTGCTGACCGCCGGGCTGTTCGCCGCCCTGGCCCTGGAGCAGGCCCGGCAAGACCGGTCGCGTCGAGCCGCGCTGTTGTTGGGCGGCGCGTTGCTGCTCGCTTGTGGCTACGTGGGAATCAAGCTCAACGAGTATGCCCACCTGCTGGCGAACGGCCTCGGCATGGAGCACAACACCTTCTTCACCTTGTACTGGATCCTCACCGCGTTCCATTTCCTCCATGTGCTGCTGGGCATGGTCATCCTCGCATGGCTGGCCGAGGGCTGCCGCCGGCGGCGCTACTGCGCGCAGCAACACAGCGGGCTGGAATCCGGCGTGCTGTATTGGCACATGGTGGATCTGGTCTGGGTGCTGCTGTTCCCGGTGGTCTACATCCTCGATTGAATGGAGATGCCCGTGTCGACGTCCCGTGTCCTGATCATTTGCTGGACGATGCTGGCCGTGCTCAGCACCGCCACCGTCGCCTTGGCCCAGGTCGCTGCCAGCGGACTGGTGGCAATCGCCATCCTGGCAGTCGCCGTGACCAAGGCCTGGCTGATCGCCGACGGCTTCATGGAACTGCGCAATGCCCCGCGGTTATGGAGGCGGTTGGTGTTGAGCTGGGCGGTGGTGCTGGCGGTGGGGGTTTCGTTTGGGGTTTGAGTCCCTGCGCAACTTCCGGTGGGACGGTCGCTGACAGCCAACTGGGGCAGGAGTCATCCATGGAACATCCACTCAACCTTTTCTGGGCCAATTGTCACCCGATCCGGGAGCAGGAAACGGCTCTCCCACTTACGTACGTTTAGTGTTGGCAGGATCTCGCCCTGTTCGAAGCGGCGGATGACGTCGTACGCGCCGGCGATCCAGTAGCCGGTATGCGGGCAGGCCTGGCCGCTGTGGCAGGTCGGTGCGGGTTGGGGGATCGTGATGAATGCAGGTGAGCTGGGCGTGGGTCTGCCGGTGGCGGGTTCGAGACCCTTGGCCTCGGCCAGCTCGCTGATCAGCGCTTCGCTGGGTTTTTGCGGTGGGACGTTGGCCAGGCGGGCTTCGAGCCATTGGAGTTTGCCGTCCCATTCAGGCAGCTTGGCGGGCGGCAGGGGGAGGATTTCGTTGATTTCGGGGACGGTGGGATTGGCGTAGGAATACCTCGCCAGGATTCGCCAGATGGTTTCGTAGCGTTCGGCGCGTTCGAGGTCCTCTTGTTGGCCGAGGTAGTACAGTTCATTAGTAATGGGATGAGCTCTAAATGCTTCTTCCAACCAACCGGCCGAGGATTCATATCCAGCAGCCACCCCTAATTGGAATGCCTCAATCGCTTCTCGGTACTGTCCCTTTCCTTGAAGATTGATACCAAGAGCGACGGCGGCCTTGCCATGACCCTGTTCGGCCGCACAGCGGCGCATCTGCCGCGCTATATCTGGCGCAATTCTGATAGGTGCCAACTTGTCGCCAACAAGATACTGAGCTTGGGCGTTGCCCTGATCGGCTGCCTTACGGAAGTAACGCAACGACATCTCTGCGTCCTGATGCAGACCCGCCGAGCCCTGTTGCAGGAAAATTCCGACAAAGTAGTAACCCGTCGCCACACCTGCGTCGATCAAGATTTGGCTCATACGCAAGTGTTGGGCGCCCCTGAGCTCGAAACGACCGCGCATGGCACCGTTCTGCAAATTGATATTGGCCTTGTAATGACCATGCTCAGCGGCGATGCGATACAGCCGCTCGATCTCTAGATCTACGGTTTTGTCCTGCTTGAGCTGGTTGTTCTTTTGCAACCAGCGTGCGTACTGAAACAGGACATCACTTTCAGCGGACGGCGCCGGGATCGTTTCGTGTTGGCAGGTAAAGGCGAGCTTGGCGTTGATCTCGGTTAGAGGTTTCACGGAAGGGTCCTTTTTGGGGAAATTAAAAGTACCGTCGCTGCTGCAAGCGACCAGCAACAGGCAGGTGAGAGCGAGGAACCGGCGCATCAGTCGAGGTCCTTCAGAACGGCTTTGTCGTAATAAAACTCGACGAGTGAAGTATCGGGCGTCAATTCGTTCGTTTGACGGTCTTTGTTCTTGTCGATAATCTCCTCCCAAGCCTTAAACGCCTTCTCCGGATCATCCTGCGACCCCTTTTTTTTCGTATGCAGATC
>NZ_JAOSHO010000359.1 GCF_025917275.1 Pseudomonas agronomica
CGTTCTGCGTGATCAGCCCGCTGATGCGGTCCTGCTCCTGCAACTCGGCCAGGGCCTGGTGCGCCGGGTTCGGGCGGGCCTGGCGCATGCGTGGCCAGCCCAGCATCGCCCGCGCCCAGTAGCGCCGGCGGGCCTCGGGTCGGGCGAGGAACTCCTGGTACATCATCGGCTGCCGGCCCCGTCGCACGCCGTCGTTGTCCCGATAATCAGGAATGCCCGACGGGGTGCTGATGCCCGCGCCCGTGAGCACCAGGAAACGGCGTCCTGTCATATAAGCCTGCAATTGATCGATCGGATCACGGTGTAGATCGTCGGGCATGGGTGCTCTCCGCTGGCCTTGAGTCGTTGAGGGTAGCACCGGGTTCGTCCCACGCCTTTCGTCGCCCTCGCGCGGTGTTTGTTCAAACTTTCCCGGCGCCTCTGAAATCCACCTTATGTGCGGTACTTCAGCGCTCTTGCGCCGCGCTGCGCTAATGAACACGGATAAGGAGAACGCAATGGCAACCCCTAAAGAGAACCTGCTGGATTGGCTCAACGACGCCCACGCCATGGAACAGCAAGCAGAGAAAATGCTCAAGGCCCAGGCCGAGCGCCTGGAGCATTATCCGGTGCTCAAGGCTCGGATCGAACAGCACATCGAAGAGACGCTCGGCCAGCAGAAACTGGTCGAAGGGTGCATCCAGCGCCTGGGCGGCAGCACCTCGATGATCAAGGACATGGCCGGCAAGCTCATGGCGTTCGGCCAGGCCGTGGGCGGCATGACGATGAGTGACGAAGTGGTCAAGGGCGCCATGAGTGGCTACGTCTTCGAGAATCTCGAGATTGCTTCCTACACGGTGCTGATCGCAGCGGCGAAAGCGGCCGGCGATGTCGAGACCCAGAAGGCCTGCGAGCAGATCCTGCCTCAGGAAATCGCCATGGCTGACTGGCTGCGCGACCACCTGCCGGAAATCACCCAGGCGTTTCTCGAGCGCTCGGCCAACCCGCATACCGAAGCCAAACGCTGATGCAAAGGCGCGGTCGCTGGCATTGCGGCCGCGCCAAACCTGCCGTCAAACGCAAAGAGGACAGGTATGAAGCAGATCACCGGTGAGGTAAGAGCCATCAATCGACAGAGTGCGAGGGTCGGCGTGTACGTGGCCGAAGAAGACGGTCATACGGTACTTGAACTGGGCCCCGCCAATGACGTGGACATCGGCGACATCATGGAATGGGACAGCGGCGCGGCCCTGGGCACCCAGACGTATCGCAACCTGACCAAGGGTTGGGCCGACGAGGTGTATGTGGCGAAGCATGGCGTTGCGGCTGCGAACCTTGAGGTCCAACTGCTGGTGGGATCCTGACAGTTGCAATGCAGGAGAAGGATCATGAGCGAATTGAAGTGTGGCTGCCCCGGCTGTCACTGCGAGGTTGATCCCGAGCGGGTGTTCAACCATGACGGCGAGGCCTATTGCAGCCAGGCGTGCGCCGAGCAACACCCGAACGGAGAGCCGTGCCCGGCGCCGGATTGCCACTGCGAAAACAGTGGCAAGGTCGGCGAAAGGGACATCACCAACAACCAGCTGGATGAAGCGTTGGAGGAAACCTTCCCCGCCAGCGACCCGATTTCACCTTGAATACTCGCTTTATCCGGGCATCGACGACAGGGTGCCCGGACACCGCAAGCCGGTCAGTGCGGTGGTGCAGGACAACACCGGCAGCCCGCGAGTTTTGGCTTCCTGGAACGGCGCGAGGCCGGGGTGACGAGACCGGTGCAGTGGGGTGCCGGCGCCACTCGGCCCTTGGCGGACAGCGTGGAAAGACACGCACTGTTTTTTACTGTATGTCATAGACAAGTGTGGGAGCGAGCCTGCTCGCGAAAGCAATTTATCAATCAGTTAACTTTCAACTGCTTTCGCGAGCAGGCTCGCTCCCACATATCAACCACCGCTTGGGTGATAGCGAATTTCAATTCATCGCAAGCGCAGCGGTAACTCAATAGAGTTGCTACCGTTCGTCGCCCTTTGAAGAACTTTCTTCAAACCTTGTTCGCGTCAGGTTTTCCGAATAAGTACGAGCCAACAGGGTTCGCAAATAGCAACTAACGAGGTGAATGAAATGGCAAATACAGGTAATAACAACCCTGGCAATTTCGCTAACGATCGTGAAAAAGCATCTGAAGCCGGCAAGAAAGGCGGCCAAGCGTCGGGCGGCAACTTCGCCAACGATCCGGAACGCGCAGCCGAGGCTGGCCGTAAGGGTGGCCACGTGTCGGGTGGCAATTTTGCCAACGATCCGGAACGCGCCGCAGAGGCCGGTCGCAAAGGCGGACAAGCCTCGGGTGGCAATTTTGCCAATGACCCTGAACGGGCTTCGGAAGCGGGTCGCAAAGGTGGCCAGGCCTCCGGTGGCAACTTCGCCAATGACCGGGAAAAGGCTTCCGAAGCCGGTAAGAAAGGCGGTGAAAACAGCCACGGCGGCGGTCGTAATTCGTAATGCCCGATGGTCTGCAGGCCTCATGCCGTTTGGCATGAGGCCTGTACCGTAAAATGTTTGGAAGTGTCTATAAAGTCGGGCATGTCATGCCCCGCTTCGCTTGGCCGTTAATTATTTAAGTTTCACAACTAAGGCGTGTTTTGTTTTGCAGTAATGCAACGACCATTCGTCTTGTGCCGTGAATAAAAAATAAATTTTATCCCGACAACTTCTTCTGACTGTCATGGGCCTGTCGTCGGCAGGGATCCCATGAACTGCGTCCTGACCGAGGAGTTCAATCATGTTTGTACATAACAAGCGATTGCAATATACCGTGCGTGTCGCCCAGCCCAATCCAGGCCTGGCGAACCTATTGCTGGAACAGTTTGGCGGTGCCCAGGGTGAATTGGCGGCCGCATCGCGTTATTTCACCCAGGCCTTGTCCGAGGATGATCCGGGCCGCAAGGACCTGCTGATGGACATCGCCACCGAGGAGCTCAGTCACCTGGAGGTGATCGGCTCGATCATCGTCATGCTGAACAAAGGCGCCAAGGGCAAGATGGCCGAAGGCGTCGAGCAGGAAGGCCAGCTGTACCGCGAGATCAACGGTGCGGGCAATGACTCCCACATCACCAGCGTGCTGTATGGGGCCGGTTCGCCGCTGACCAACTCGGCGGGCGTTCCATGGACCGCGGCCTACATCGACACGATTGGCGAACCGACCGCGGACATGCGTTCCAACATCGCCGCGGAGGCCCGGGCGAAAATCGTTTATGAGCGATTGATGAACGTCACCGACGACCCCGGCGTGAAGGAAGCCCTGGGCTTCTTGATGACGCGTGAGATCGCTCACCAGTTGTCGTTCGAGAAAGCCCTGCACGCCATCCAGCCCAACTTCCCGCAGGGCAAACTGCCTGGCATGCCGGAGTTCACCAATGTGTACTTCAACATGTCCCAGGGTGAGCCTTCGGTGCGCGGTCCCTGGAACCAGGGCGACGATTGGGAATTTGTCGAGAACCCGACGCCGGCGGTCGATGGCGGCGATGGCCTGGCCAGTGTGCAGTTGAGCGAGAAGGATGAAGCGTTGCTGATGGACATGAAGGCGCGGACGATGTCCAACCCGGAAAGCAACCCCACGACAGGCGCGGACCTGGGCGCGGGGATGCAAAACGAGAAGCTGTGAGGTATCGGCGAGGGGGCCAGGCTCCCTCGCCTGAACATATCGCTTGATCGTTCCTTTGGTTGCGGGTGACGATCAGGCACCGTGCGGTTAAATCAACAAGGACATTCGATGGACCAGCCCACCTCCCGGATCCGCTCGCCCTGGCGTACCTGGCTCGATCCCGTGCAAAACAATTTGCTGCTGGGATCGATCTTCTGGCTCGGATTGGCGCTGGTCGCCGCACTGCTGCTCTATAGCGGCTACAACGCGCTGGTGGGGGCCAACCGCCAGAACCTGGGCTATGCGGTGCTGGGCGGTACGTCCGGTTTTGCCGCTACGGCCCTCGGCGCGGTGATGGCGGTGGTGTTGCGCGATATCTCGTCGCGCACCCAGGACATCATGCTGGGGTTCGCTGCCGGGATGATGCTGGCGGCGAGTTCGTTCTCGTTGATCCTGCCGGGCATCGACGCCGCGCAGGTCATTTGCGGCAACCAGTTGCTGGCCGCCCTTGTGGTCGTGATCGGCCTGGGGCTGGGCGTCCTGCTGATGATCGGTCTCGACCGTTTTGTGCCCCATGAGCATGAACTGAGTGGCCGGCGCGGTCCCGAGGCCAAGCGTATCAACCGGGTCTGGTTGTTTGTCCTGGCGATCACGCTGCACAACCTGCCGGAGGGCATGGCCATTGGCGTCAGTTTTGCCAATGGCGATTTCAAGGTCGGCCTGCCCCTGACTACCGCCATCGCCATCCAGGACATCCCCGAAGGCCTCGCCATCGCCATGGCGTTGCGGGTGACCGGCATCAGCACCCTGCGCGCTGCCTTGATTGCGGTCGGCTCCGGACTGATGGAGCCCCTGGGGTCGGTGATCGGCCTGGGCATGTCCTCCGGCGTGGCCGTGGCTTACCCCATCAGCCTGGGGCTGGCGGCGGGGGCGATGATCTTCGTGGTATCCCACGAGGTGATCCCGGAAACCCACCGCAACGGTCACGAAACGCCGGCGACCCTGGGGCTGATGATGGGGTTCGCGGTGATGATGTTCCTGGACACGGCGCTGGGTTGAATCGTTCGTCCCACCCTCCGTCCAGGCATGGGCAGATTTCTTGAACATCCGCAAAAACCTCCGAGTCAGTTTGAACAGGTGAAGCGCGGCTTCACCCTTCATTGACCGGAGGATATTCAGATGGCCAGAAAAACCGTGACGGACCTGTTCATTCACGAACTGTCCGATGTCTACAGCGCCGAAAAACAGATCACCCGCGCCTTGCCGCGCATGGCCCGGGCCACCACCAACCCGTTATTGGCCCAGGCCTTCAATGATCACCTTGAAGAAACCCAAGGGCAGATCGAACGCATCGACACCCTGGTGGAAGTGGCAGGCATCAAGCTCAAGCGCATGAAGTGCATCGCCATGGAAGGGCTGGTGGAAGAGGCCAAGGAGTTGATCGAGGAAATCGATAAAGGCGCGGTGCTCGACGCGGGGCTGATCGGCGCGGCGCAAAAAGTCGAGCATTATGAAATCGCCAGCTACGGCACGCTGATTGCGATGGCCAAGCATTTGAACCTGGGCGATGAAGTCGTCGGCCTGCTGCTGGCGACCCTCAAGGAAGAAAAAGCCACTGACGAGAAGCTGTCGAAAATTGCCGAGCAGGGTGGCAACCAGGCGGCGACGATGGAATCCTGATGGCGACATAACCGCTT
>NZ_JAOSHO010000036.1 GCF_025917275.1 Pseudomonas agronomica
CCCACAGGATTGCTTCAGCGCAGCCTACAAATCGCCCTTTCGTACATATCTCCCATCCCTGTCCTACCGCCTTGCTCTGCCCGTTCCTGTACGGTTTTCGCTTGGACAAGCACATTCCGTTCGCACAGGAGATGGCAACACATGGACGTAAGCAACGACTCGCTGCTGCACAGGCTCGTTGGCTCCCACAACGGTGACGACGCCACAAACACCGCTTTGAAAACCGCCTTTCAACAAATGGGCGTGACATCGGTGTTCGACATCATGCGCATGGGCAAGGCGCAGTTCGCCCAGCAAGTCGCCAGGTACTGCGATGCAAATGCCGAGCAGGCCTATGACAACGCGTCGAGCCACGCCCGACGGATCAGCCGCTTGTACCTAGAACATCAACTTTCCTCCAGCGACACCAGGCCCCGTATCCGACGCAGCCTGGATTCAGACCCAACACCAGAACCGATCAGCTATCAAGCGCTGTTCCAGGAAAATTGGGATCAATTCTGCACGGACGGTGACATCGCGGCGATCGACTCGCCCGTGGCCTACCTGCGTGCGCTGTACCTGTTTGCAAGGCAATTGGAAAACAGCTCCACGCACGCACATAAGATCTCCCTGGATAAGCGTCGACCGGACCTCAACACATTGATGCTCGATCCACACAGTGCCTTCGTTCCACGCCCAATGCTCAACCTCGTCAACGACACGTTGCGCAGCCATATCGAGGACAGTCTTGATGAGGACATAACCGTTCATCAGGCATTGGCCAACGCACACTATCCCTTTTCACTGCCCTATGACCTTCACCATCACCAATGCCTGCTTGGTTTGAGCGCAGGCAAACCGGCATTGGGCGAAGTGAATTACCGGATCAGTCGAAAGCTGCCGTTTTGCCAGGACGGCTCAACGTACGGGGACGTTTCACAATCGCGTATCGAAGCTCAAAAACTGCTTTCAGGGCTCAGTCCGGAGCAACATAAACTCCTGCTCGAACCGCTCGCTTCCGACGACGATCTCGATCCCCTGAAAGAAGCCTATGGCACTGAAGATGTCGCAGACCTGCGTTATCTAAAATTCTTCAAGGAGCGCACCGGGCTGTCGACGGAACAGGTCGAGCAGCTACTGGGGCATGGCAGGTACAGCCCTCGCGCCTCGACCAATATCCCGCCCTCAACTCGCAACCGCCAGAGCGCTACTTACATCAATGGCCCCTACGCTTCCCCCGCCCTGGTGCTTGAAACCCAAACTACCCGACAAGAGTTCAGCAACGAGTCCTACGAACGTTTCGACCGCATGCAGCGAATGGTCCGATTGCAGCAATGGACCGGCATTCCCTTTGCCGAACTGGACACATTGCTCGTCAATGTCATGCATTCGGAAGACAACACTGCAATGACGCTCAGCGACAATAGCTTGCGGGCGCTTGGGGTCTATCAGTACATGATGCGGCGCCATGGCATCACGCCAGAAGAGTTCGCCTCGCTCCTGCATGAAATGCCGACCTGGGCCAGCGCAGAACGCGTTTCGTTGTTTGACCAAGTATTCAATCGCACCCGTCTGCTCGAAAGCCCTAGGTGGAGGACGCTGGCGACGGACCTCGATACTGCAGACCTCAATACGCTCAGTTATCTAAGTGCGGGCCTGGGTCTTGCCCTCACGGAAGACGCGCTGTTGCTGCTTGTGCAACAGACTAAAAAGTACCTGCCGCTGAAAAACGATCTGCCGACGATCTCCTCGCTCTACCGCCAAGCCCGCATCGCACGGATGTTTGGCCTGTCGCCTCTTGAGTGCATGGAACTTGCACGGCTATTGGGAGGGGATAGGTTCTGTCGGGCCTTGGTGACGGGAGCACTGACCACTACGGACCCCGACATTCTCGACGTATTGATGGCGATGGATTGGGCAGTGGAGTGGCTCAAGCAAAACCACCTCGATGTGCTGCAGTGGTGTCGCCTGTTCGAAACTATCGGACACGACTTACCGTTGAATCAGGAGCTGGAAAAGCGATTGGCCGCACTTCGAGAGCAGGCCCTATCCACCAACGACCACCAACGCCTGGTAGAAACATTGCTGCACGATACGGCGGATTTGTCCGCTGAATACCTTCCCAGCGTGATGAAAATGGCCGGCACGAGTGCCACGGAACTGGTCAACGACATCATCGCAACTGTCGGCAAAACACCCCCGTTACTGGCCCACGTGCTTCGCACCGCCGACGCCTGCCAGAAACTGCATTTGAGCAGCAGCACGCTCCAGGTATTGATGGACCATCCCACGTGGTTAGCCACGAACAGTTCAGGAGCGCTTACGCCCCAAACGCTGTACTTAGTCGAACGGTTCACTCATTGCGCACGCCATCAGGCGCAGTCAGAAGAAAACCTGTTGCACTACTTCCAACTCGCGAACCAAGACTCGCCGCAACATTCAGCGGAGGCAGCCAACGGACTGTTGGCCCACCTGCTGGGCTGGAACATTGAGCAGGTGAGTTGCCTGACAGCGACGCTGCCATCAAAACGCGCCACCACGATGCAAGACGTGGATTGGGTCATGCGTTGCCAAGCGTGTTGCAGAAATACAGGCCTGTCGGCAAGCCTGCTGCTCAAGGCCGCCGCACTCAATGGCAACAGCCCGACCGAGGATTGGAAAATCGTCGGCGAAGGACTGATCGCTGCGAGCCATTGAAGCGTACATTTTTTATTCAAGGATTGAATATGACCGTTGCCATGAAAAAGCAGCTGGATGAAAGCCTGCGTGATGCGCAGTTGGCGTTCTACCTACACAAGATCTCGCCGGGCAAAAGCCTGCCAGGAACAGTGCGACTCAAGACTGCCCGAGACCTTTATGAATACTGGCTACTCGACGTGCTGGTCAGCCAGGATGTGCCCACCACGCCTGTCGCATGCGCCATAGCCAGCCTTCAGCAATACATCAATCGCATCCTGATGAACATTGAGCCCGGCTACGATCAGGCAAGCATCACGCCCGAGCACCTGCAAACCTGGCGCAACGAGATGCATCAATACCCCATCTGGGCGGCTCATCAAAATCTGCTTTATTTCCCGGCGAGTTACCTGGACCCCACCCTGAGGAACAACAAAAGCGACAATTTCCAGCAACTGGAAAACGACCTCAACCAGAACCGGATCCAGCCTGAAGCGGTTCAATCGGCGGTCATGGCCTACCTGACTCGATTCGAAGAAATCGCCAACCTGAATGTTCTCAATGGCTACATTGACCGTAGAGACTTCGCTAACAGCACCTACTATTTCATCGCCAAATCCCGAACCGAAAATACCTATTTCTGGCGCTCGTTGAACATGGCGCAACGGCCGCCGGGCGGTACGCAGCCGGATCCGCTTGCCTGGTCGGACTGGGAAAAAGCCGACGTGCCCATTCCCGACAGTGCGGTGGAGCACTCGATTCGTCCTGTCTGGTTCAACAATCGTCTGTTCGTTGTCTGGGCGGAATGCATTCATCAAGATCCGTCGGCCTCCAGCGCTCCTTCGAGCGCCGATGCCACGGCATCCAAAGTGAATCATCCGCTACTGCGCTTGAGCTATTGCTTTAAAAAACAGAATGGCATTTGGAGTGCCCCACGAGTTGGCCTGCAAGGATATTGCAGCGACAAAGCGCTTGTGGGAGCAGGCATGGATGGGATCAGGCCTTTGGTTGGCACTGTTGCGATACCCCATCGCAAAGACGCAAGCGACGTGCTCTTTTTTGCCTTGTGTGCCTATAAACCAGAAGCGCCCCTTCTACTTTCCGCCGATGATTTTATTTTCATCAGCACAACCTATATTGATAAATCCCTACATAGCGCTCGGGCTCGTTTAGCCACCACCGGGGAAACGGCAAAAAAAGAACACGCCCAGTGCGACTCCGATGAAAAACACCACCTTGGCCCCCTTACTTTCCGATTCCAGGCGCAACGGTCTCTGCCATTAAAAATTACATACTCGGATGCCCCCCTGCCCACAGGCATGAGCCGTTCCATGTCGAATACTCATTCTTACCAGGAAGATATAATCGTAGGGACTATCGATAATGCGAAGTCAACTTCTCTTACGCTACGCTTGTCTACAACGCCTGATTCGGAAGTATCCGAGTCCCGAAAGACGATTTTCAGAATCTCTTCCAGTCTATCTGCATCCATGATTCAACTTTCTCTGGCAATTCCTGCCGGTGACCTTCCGAATACAACTTATGTAAAGCTAGGGGAGGGTTCGGAGGTTTTCGTAACCGCCCCCAACTTAGCCTACGGACAAACTCACACGTTGTCGTTCGGCGGTCTGACCGACGTTCTCAGAAATAACTTAAGCCACTCCGGCTTCAGCTTATACGACGAGACAGATCTTGAAGGACGGTTTATTTCAACAGACGCTTTACGATATCTGGAAAACTCAGGATTGCGCGCAAGCAAGAGTAACAATAAATTCGCACCTATAGACATGAAACTTAACCCGATAAACTCCCCCTCCGGCTACGACTTTGCCTCACCGACCCTCGAGTTAATTCGACCACTACATATTCGATATATAATTCTCTGCCGAACAGACACATCCAAAGCTATAACGTACGAGAACCTGACGACGATCGCCGAATCTCCTGCAAGCTATCAGCTGTCGAATTCGTTCGACCATACATTGGACGGAAGTCACATCAGTGATGGGGATATTTTATTTTGTGGCGTAGCGCTGGTCCTCCCTGGCAAACCAGGCAAGAAGATATCCTCAGCCCTTAAAGCCATCAAAGTGAATATCGTCACTTCCGAGCCTCTGCCGAACATTATCTGTAGATCAACACCCGGCCTGGGGGCCGCCCAATACATTGACTTCACTAATTCGGCGAGTGAAAGCCACGACGTAAAGCGTCAACCGATCAGGTTGAACACCCTGTTCGCTCCAGAGCTGATTCGCCGTACCGAGAACAGTCTGGATGAGCTATTCAACCGGACAACACAACGCCTGCCGGAACCGACCATACCCGGCAGCGACAACAACCAGATGGACTTTCACGGACCCTACGGCCGTTACTTCACCGAATTGTTCCTTCATTTGCCATGGCTGGTCGCCCATCGCCTGAACGCCGAACAGCGTTATGAGGAAGCCGAGCGCTGGTTGCGCCGTCTCTTTGACCCAGGTCTCGGCAAAGAAAGCTGCTGGAAGGCCGTTCCTTTACTCGATAGCAGCACGCCGTCGTATGCCGACCAAGCACCCCACGACCCTCATCAGATTGCACTCAGTCATCCAGTGCACTTTCGCAAAGCACTGTACTTCCTGTACCTCGACATCCTGATCAATCGAGGCGACGCCGCCTACCGCGAATTGACCCCTGACGGCCTAAGCGAGGCAAAGCTGTGGTACGTGCGGGTGTTGGATCTGCTGGGACCACGCCCGATCGTTCAACCGATCGATCATTGGGCAAGTATCAAGCTGCAAACGCTGAGCGAAGCGACCAGTGAAAAATTGCGTACATATGAAGGTTCAGTCGCCTATCCCCAGTCTTCATTGACGGTTCGCGAGGGAAACTCACAGGCGTCCTTGCCAGCCATCGACAGCCCGCATTTGCGCCTGCCATTCCACCCGCAGTTGCTCCGATGCTGGGACGTGGCTGAAAGCCGCCTGCACAACTTGCGGCACAACCTCGACATCGCCGGCAAGCCGCTGCACCTCCCGGTATTTGCTGTCCCGCTGGATCCTCGCGCATTGCTCAGCGCCTCCGTACTGAATACGTCGAACAATACGGTTCAAGGATTACCGACCACATCTATCCCGCACTATCGGTTCTCGGTCATGCACAGCCAAGCGCTGGGCGCGGTGGAAAGCCTCAGCCAATTTGGCGCCGTGCTGCTATCGCTGATCGAGCGTAAGGAGCAGGCGCAGTTCCAAGCTGCAACAGCAGCAAGCCTGGAACCTGGCGAAAATTTCGGTCGACCTGCAACGCCAAGCCTTGAGTATTGATCGTCAGAACCGCCAGGCGCTGCTCGCCAGCCAGGCAATTGCTCAACACCGCGAAAACCACTACAAAAAATTGTTGGACGATGATCTAAGTTTCAAGGAAATAGCCGTCAGTGGGTTCTCTATATCCAGCGGTTCGTGTGAGGCTGCTGCACTGCTCTTCCAAGTTGCGGCAGGGGGACTGATGCTGGCTCCAAACGTCGCGGGCCTCAGCTTTGGCGGCAGCCGCTGGGAGGGACCGGCGCTCGCGGCCTCTGCGGCCGCCCATAACGCCGCGATCATAAACCGCACGGTAGCGGCCGACCTCGACCGCCAAGCCATATTCGATCGCCGTCGTGAGGATTGGCAACACAACCATGATCAATCACGTCTCGAACTGGCCCAGATTGACGCACAACTGGCGCAGTTTTCCGAGCAGGAAACCGCCACTCGCCTGCAACTGCGTCTGGCCGAATCAACCCTGAGCCAAACCAAGGCCAACTACGATTTTCTCAGCAAACGCTTTACCAAGGCACAGCTATACCAATGGCTGAACGGCCAGTTTGCCGTGCTCTATCGCCAAGCCTACGACACCACCCTGTCGCTATGCTTGGCCGCCGAGGGTGCCTGGCAATACGAAATTGCAGACTTCGGCAGGCGATTTATCCAACCTGGCGCGTGGAACACCACCTATCGAGGGTTGGGAGCAGGGGAGCAATTGAAACTCGGCCTGTTGAACATGCAGGCCGAATATCTGCGCCGTAACGTGCGAGAACTGGAGATCCGCAAGACGATTTCATTGCGCCAATTGAAGAGCCAGACCACAGGCTCGGCGATCAACAAACCATGGCCGGAAATTCATGATGACCTGAAGCAAGGCCAATGCGAGTTCGAGCTACCCCACGTATTGTTCGAGGACGACTACAAGGATCAGAAACACTACCTGCGACGGATCAAAACCATCAGTGTTTCTTTGCCGGCCGTGGTCGGTCCCTACGAAAACATCCGAGCCACGCTGACCCAAACCTCCAGTGAAGTGTGCATTTCTCCTGATGATCCAACCCAGGTCATGAAGGGCTGGCGCGCCAACCAACAGATCGCCCTCTCCACCGGTGTCGATGACAACGGCTTGTTTACCCTGAATTTCAACGATGAACGTTACCTGCCGTTCGAGTACACCGGTGCTGCATCCAAGTGGCGACTGGCCTTTCCCAATCCTGAAGCACAAAAAGACCTGTTGGAATCGTTGACTGATGTCATCCTCCATGTGGGCTATACGGCCAGGGTCGGGGAGGTTCGCAATGACTGAACACTCCCTCCTGCCTGTCACCGCGCCGTCACTGCCCAAGGGCGGCGGCGCCATTCAAAGTATCGGTAAAGGCTGGGCCGACATCGGCGCCCACGGTACGGCGGCCTATGAAATCGCACTGCCGATTTCGCCGGGACGCGGTTTTTCTCCAGCCCTGTCCCTGGGTTATGCCAGCTCGCTTGGCAACGGCGTATTCGGCATCGGCTGGGGGCTGTCGCTGCCCAGCGTCGCGCGACGCACCAGCAAGGGGGTGCCGGCCTATATCGCGGATGACGAAATCGTCGGTCCCAGCGGAGTGGTCTGGCTGCCCGAGCGAGATTTGCAAGACGTCATCCTCTCAACCCCCATCGACCATTACAACGATCTGCACCTGGGAACGACCTACACCGTCACCCGGTATTTTCCCCGGATCGAAAGCAGCTTCGACCGAATCGAACATTGGTCTTCACCCGACGACACGACGGGCTTCTGGCTGATACACGGTGCCGATGGCAGCCTGCATCTGTTCGGCAAGAACCCTGCCTCGCGCCGAGCCGATCGCCTGGATACGAGCCGTGTCGGCGAATGGTTGCTGGAGGAGAGCCTGAACGCGTTGGGCGAGCACATCCTCTACCGCTACAAGGCAGACGCAACGGCCCAGCGCTATTTGAGCCGGGTGAGCTATGGCAATTTCGAAGCCGACCCACACCTTTATTCATGGAACACAGACCGACTCACGTCGGTGCAATGGCACTTCGAGTTGGTGTTCGACTACGGCGAACGGACCACCGCCTACGAACAGAAACCGCACTATGAAGGCCAGCAGTGGGCAACTCGTAGCGATGGTTTTTCCAGCTTCGCCTACGGTTTTGAGCTGCGCACCGAACGCCTGTGCCGCCAAGTCCTGATGTTCCATTATTTCCCCGAGGAACTGGGGGCAGCCCCGGTCCTGGTGCGGCGCCTGTTACTCGATTATCGCCAGACATCCCTGGGTTATCAGCAGTTGAGCGCCGCCCATGACCAGGCCTTTGGCGACGGGGCAGTCGCTGGCAGCCGGCCCCCCATCGAATTCAGCTACAGCGAATTCAAGGTCCGGCTGGATAGCCACGCCTGGCAACGCCTTGAAGATTTGCCGGGACTCAACGACGGTCACCGCTATCAACTGGTGGACCTGTACAGCGAGGGCTTGCCGGGTGTGCTCTATCAAAGCGACACGGGCTGGCATTATCGCGAACCCGTGCGGGCCAAGGCCAAGGGCAACGAAGTGACCTACGCGCCGTCGCGAAAGCTTCCCGAGATCCCGCTTGCCGACCGTACGAAACCGGTGCACCAGTCATTGACCGACCTGACAGGTGACGGTCGCTTGGACTGGCTTGTCGCGCAACCGGGATTGAGCGGCTATTTCTCCCTCGGCGCTGATCGAAGCTGGTCGGATTTCGTCATGTTCAGTGCGTTTCCAACTGACTTTTTCAGCCCACATGGGCAGTTGGCCGACCTGACGGGCGAAGGGCTCGGCGACTTGGCGCTGATCGGTCCACGCAGCATTCGCCTGTACGTTAACCAGCGGGAGCTTGGTTTTGCCGCCCCGCTGGAAATCGCTCGCGACGCGGATGACGATGCCCTGGCGGTATTGCGCGCGGGGCCCAGCGAACTGGTGGCGTTCAGCGATGTGCTGGGCAGCGGCCAACAGCATTTGGTGCGCATTCGTCATAACGAAGTCAGATGCTGGCCAAACCTGGGCCACGGGCGTTTCGGCAAGAGCATCGTGCTGGATTTTCCCGGGCTGGCCTATGAAACCTTCGATGCCTCGCGTATCCGCCTGGCTGATCTGGATGGCTCCGGTGCCGTCGATCTGCTCTATCTACAGGCCGACCGGGCATTGATTTTCATGAACAGCGGCGGTCATGGTTTCCAGCCTGCGCGCGCACTGCCCTGGCCCTCCGGCCTGCGTTACGACAACCTATGCCAGGTGAGCATCGCCGATCTGCAAGGGCTCGGCTGCTCCAGCCTGATTCTGAGCGTGCCGCACATCACGCCGCAACATTGGCGCTACGACTTCGTCGACGCGAAACCGTACCTGCTCACCGGCATCCACAACAACATGGGCGTCACCGACACCCTCGGCTACCGCAGCTCAGTGCAGGAATGGCTGGATGAAAAAGCCGCCAGCGCCGGAGCCGACAAGCCCCTGGCCTGTCACATGCCCATGGCGCTGCATCTGGTTTCGAGCCATACCCGGCTGGATGAAATCACCGGCAATCGACTGAGCCGTAAATTTGCCTATCGGCAAGGCTACTACGACGGCGTCGAACGGGAGTTTCGCGGCTTCGGCCTGCTGCTGGAAACCGACAATGAAACCAACCCCGACGATGCCGATTCCCAAGACTTCACGATGCCCTGCCGGAAGAAGACCTGGTTTCACACCGGGCGATCAGTAGACATGCCCCGCCTCGGTTACAACAAGGACGACCCGCACGCGATCGCGCTGGGCAAGGCACTGCTCTGCCAATACCAGGACGAAACCGGGACCGACACAACCGTGGTCGCCCCAGCCCCAGCCACCCGCGTCGAAATGGCCAACGCCCTGATCGGCCATGTGCTGCGCAGCGAGACATTCGGTGTCGATCGACACCGCAAAACCAGGACCCTCTATTCGGTCCTGGAACACCGCTATCGGGTACGCCTGCTGCAAGCGCCGGGGGGCAATCGGGCCTACGCCCGGATGCTCCCGCTGCCGCTGGAGTCCATCACCTATCAATACGAAGGCGTGACCGATGACCCACAATGCCAGCACACCTTGAACCTGCAACATGACCGGTTCGGCGCGCTCACTCACTGCCTGGACATCCATTACGCCCGCAGGAAAACCGTCGACGATACGCCACCGTTCAACGACGTCGAGCAGCAACAATGGTGGCGCGACGCTCATGATCCAGCGCAGCAGTTCTACTACCTGAACGAAACCCGTGCCGAATTCATCCACCTGCCGGCGTCCCAAGCGTGGCGGCTGGGCCTGCCGTATCGCCAGCGCACCCAGGCGTTGCGCTGGCCCAAGGCCCCTGAGGTCGATGGGCTGGCGCCCGAGGACGTGACGTTCGAAACACTCATTGAGCGCGTGAAAACAACAACCTGGACGAACCAGAGCGCGCTGACCGGCCTGTCCGTGCAGCGCTACAAACACGCGTCGAGCGCGATCACCCTGGCGGACGGCGTCGCGGACTTCCAGGCCCTGCCCGACCATCTGGAAACGGCCGAGCTGGATGAAATCGCTCTGAAGGCCTTTCATGTTTTACCCCAGGAAACACGCCCCAAAGGACGAATGCTTGAACGCAATCACTATCACCGCATGGCCGACTTTCTTCCCGCGAGCAACCGCCCCATACGACTCTGGTCAGTCAAAAGCGGCTTCGTGACCTATGCCCGACAAGAAGGGTTCTACAAGATCCGAACCCTACGGCCGAGCGAAAGCCATGGCGTGATCGAGATCAGCCACGACCACCATCACTGTGTAGTCACCCGGTACCAGCTGCCTGATGGCTGCGTCACCGAGGCGAGCTACGATTACCGCTCACTACAGCCCCGACGCATCACCGACCCCAACGGCAATGTTCAGGAGAGCCTGATCGATGCTTTTGGCCAAATATTGGCCACCTCGTCTTATGGTGATGAGCAACTGGTGCCCACAGGTTTCAAGCCAATTGCGCTGTTCAAACAGCCACCGTTCAGCAGCCCGGCAGAGGCGATCAGCCAAAGCAAGGAAGCCCTGCAGGACGCCGCCACAGCCCTGTATTACGCGCCCTTCAGTTGGATGGGTTGCGTATCGGGGGCTGCGCTAGCGGACACCAACTGGCTGGCGCGTTGCGTGAGTAACGGCGACCTGCTTCCTACCGGGCACATCTGCGCATCGGCTCGAGCCCGGCTGTCGGAGCTGCAAACATTTTCTGCCGACGACCTCAAGCTGAAACACCAACTGGATACCGCGACGCGTGAACCGGTGCACATCGCCACACTGGTCGCCGACCGCTACCCCGATGACGATCAGCAACAAATCCGCATCGCCATCACCTGCTTCGATGGCTTCGGGCGAACACTGCAAAGCAAGCAACTGGTCGAACCGGGCATGGGTTACGTCGTCGACACCAAGGGCGACCTGACGCTGACAGATGGGAAGCCCCAGGAGCGGATCGCCGCGAAACGCTGGCGTGTCAGCGAACGGGTGGAATACAACAGCCAGGGCTTGGCGATTCGCATCTACCGCCCGTACTTCGCCGATCAGCATCGACGCATAAACGATGTGTCATTGCGATTATCCGGTCATTGCGACCGGCAGTTCTACGACGCCTTGGGACGCCCCACCCTTACGCGCCTGGCCAGCCAAGCCGGCCTCTCCTTCATGCGGCGACACACTCGTCATCCCTGGTACAGGGTGGACGAGGACGAGAATGACACGCTGGAAGAAGTCATGGCCGAACAGTCGGCCACCGCCGGAGGTGAAGCATGAGCGCCCGCCTTCATCGCAAGACGCCCTCCATCATCGCCGTTGATAGCCGCGGTCTGCCGGTGCGCCAAGTGGCTTACTGCCGAGACAAAGAAGGCGCAAGGGCCCAGACACGCGACAACCGGCAGGAATACGACGTTGCCGGACGGTTGGTCGCCCAGCGCGACCCTCGGCTTGCCAACGCAACCGACGCCAATCTTGCGAGCGTCTACAGCCTCTCCGGCAAACCACTGCGAGTGAACAGTGTCGACGCTGGATGGCGCCTGAACTTACCCGGCGACGCGGGACAAATCCTGCGCAGTTGGGATCAGCGAGGGCATCACTGGCAATCGACCTACGACAACCAACTGAGACTGACCTCCATCGAGGAGCAAGCCGCAGGACAAGCACTGCGCACAGTGGAGCGGCTGTCCTATGGCGACAACTCGCCGGCATCGGCGAAGCTCAATCGGTGCGGTGCGCTGATCCGCCACGATGACAGCGCGGGTACCCTGGTCGTCGATGAATATGCTTTATGCGGCAAACCACGCAGCCAGACGAGACACTTTCCAGTTGACGTTACACAACCTGACTGGCCAGCCGATGAGAAAGATCGCGATGGTCTGCTTGAAAAGGGAGAAGGCTACAAAACGAGCTGGGCCTATGACGCACAGGGGGAAATCATCCAGCAGACCGATGCGGCACAACACGAACAGCACCACGCTTTCGATATCGCGGGACGGCTCAAATCCGTAAGCCTGAGGATAAAGGGGATCGAGACCAGGAAAACCATCGTGAAAGATCTCGTCTACAACGCGTTTGGCCAGGTCGAATCCCAAACCGCCGGCAATGGCGTGACGAGTCGTGCGGTGTTCGACCCGGCCAGCGGGCGACTGACCTCGCTCAGTGCATCGGCGCGTGGCAAACCCTTGCAAGACCTCCACTACGCCTACGATGCGGTGGGTAACGTGACTCAAATTACCGACAAAGCCCAACCGGAGCGATTCAACAGCAACCAACTGGTCGAAGCCGTCAGTACCTTCACCTACGACAGCCTCTACCAGTTGACCAGCGCCACCGGGCGTGAGGCGGCAGGCCTGAGCCGCCCTCCCGCTCTTCCATCCGCCGGCACGATCCCATTCGATCACACGCAACTGTTCAACTATGCCGAGCAATACACATACGACGACGGTGGCAACCTGATCGAACTTCGCCATGTCCGTGATGGGAACAACTTCACCCGCACATTGAACGCTGGCGCCGACAGCAATCGCCTCATCTCTTGGAGCCAGGGCGACGACACAACCAGGATGGACTTCGATAGCAACGGTAACCTGCGGGCGCTACGCCCAGGCCTGGCACTGACATGGAATAGCCGCAACCAACTCGACAGCGTGGTGCTGGTCAAGCGTGAAGGCGGTGTCGATGACATCGAGCGCTATGGCTACGACAGCAGCGGCCAACGCGTGCGCAAGGTCAAGACGACCCATACCACGGCGATGAACCACACCGAGGAAGTCCGTTACCTGCCGGGTCTCGAAATCCGCAGCCGTCATAACGAACGCCTGGAGATCATCACCCTGCAAGCCGGACGTTGCAGCGTGCGTTACCTGCATTGGACCGAAGGCCGACCGTCCAGGATCGCGGCCAATCAACTGCGCTATAGCCTTGGTGATCATCTGGGTTCCAGCTCACTGGAACTTGACGACAAGGCTGACCTGATCAGCCAGGAAAGTTATCTGCCCTATGGAGGAACCGCTTGGGTGGCATCCCGTTCGGCTGTTGAAGCCGATTACCGGACCATTCGTTATTCCGGCAAGGAGCGCGATGCCAGTGGGTTGTATTACTACGGGCATCGGTACTACGCGCCGTGGTTGCAACGCTGGATCAGTCCCGACCCGGCGGGGGCGGTTGATGGTTTGAACTTGTATTGCATGGTTGGGAATAATCCTCTGCGTTACACCGACCCGCTTGGCCACAACAAAGAAGAATCCAACATCAAAAAAGAAATAGCGGCCTACCCGGATATCTTATCCACCGTAAACAAAAGAGTTGGCACGCTGAACTACCAGCTCTACAACAGCACGAGCAGCAAGGACATCACCAAACGAGCCTTTCAGGCTTACGCTTACAACGGGGTCAGGAATCTGCTCTCGTTAGCGGCAGGCATCGTTGCGGCTCCCGCCGGGTTGATCGGCGCCTGGGTGGTCAGGAGCGCCACGGCTAAGACGATTGATTCGGTCGCCGACAAAATAGAAGCGACACGCCACCTTCCAGTATCGATATATCCACAAACCAGTCGATTGGACCCGGAGGACATCGAGCATGAAGGCAGAACAGCCTTTTACAACCTGAATGCAAAATCGCATAAAGCGTTAAAGGATCTGAATCCACGTACCAGTACAGGGCAAAAGAATATCTCGCTGGCGGTAACCAATTTTATGCTCACCAAAGTGCTGCAGGTTCCCGGAGCGTGGATTGCAAATTTCGAAGCGTCGACCCAGGCCACCAAAAATTCGAATGGTGTGCCTTCACAGAAGATCAAACGATTGGACGCGGCGCTGCTTGAACTCGACGGACACCTGGCCCATGACGCTGCCGCCATCAATGCCGCGTTTTCCAAGCTTGGTGTCGAGGAGTTTTATGCCAAGGGTACGAAAGGATTTCTGCATCAAACTCTGGATCGGATGACAAATGACATAGGCACGGCGCAAGCCGGTACATTACGTCGCTCGGAAATACAGCATGAGATTCATAAAACCCGCGCAACGATACAACGCGGGCGAGAACTTCTATTCCGGCTTGACGAACACAACAAATCCTTGGGCCGGCTCTCGCCGTAGCGTTCGACGGTAGTATGACCAGACGAGGTGGTCGTCATCTCCATGGATCGATCACCTCAACCCCGGAGAATTCAAAATCCCGGACATTTCGAGTCGCAATCGAAGCGCCATGAGCCCGGCAAATAGCCGCGATCTGCGCATCGGCCATCGACACCGCCCGTCCCCTTGCTTCGCAGTTCGCCACCAGTGTCGCGTACTCAACAGCGACAAAGGCGTCAAACGGGAATATCCGCCCAACGAAGTCTTCTTCGAACATTGCCATCGCATGGGCTTCAAGTTTTTGTTTGCGCTTACCGGATGGGAGTCGGGCAATGCCATGGAGTATTTCCGCCACGGTCACCGCAGTAACCGCAAGATCCATCGCTGGCAGCACGTCGATCCAAGCCAACACTCTAGCGTTGGGCTCAGACCGCATGAACTCTGACAGGACATTGGTATCGAGCACGATCATTCGGAAAGATCCGCCGCCTTCGCTTTCTCCTGTCGCGAAGGAAAATCGAGCTCAACCCCACCGCTTGCGCTGAATCTGTTGCGGATCCGGCTGCCAAGACCTCCTGCTCGATCAACAGAGGCCAATGCCTTTCCCAAGATCAACCGGGCCTCTTCTTCCATAGAATGCCCATTATGGGCAGCGGCTATCCGCAGTTGTTCTTTGATCTGGTCGTCAAGGTTTCGAATCGTGATGCTGGCCATGATGCCTCCTGCAATCAATGAAATCATTGATTGAGGCTAACACACCTTGCGTCAGCAGGACCGAAGGAGTAGCCAAACGGTTCAGACGTTAATCACATTGGTAAACACCAACCGATTGCCAAACGGATCACTGATCGCCATGTCCTGGCTCCCCCAGGGCATGGCCTGGATCTGTGGGTGGGCGTAGCGGTATTGCTTGGCGATCAGTTGTTGTTGGAAGGCTTCCAGCTCATCGGTCTCGATTCGTAGCGCCGAGCCCGGCGTGCAATCGCCATGGTGCTCGGACAGGTGCAGCACGCAGTCACCCCGGGAGACTTGCAGATAAAGCGGGAAGTTGTCACCGAAGCGGTGTTGCCAGTCGACGGTAAAGCCCAGGAAGTCGACATAGAACGCCAACGCCTTGGCTTCATCGAAGATCCGCAGGATTGGAGTGATTTTACCGAAGCTCATGGGTTGCTCCCTGGCTGAAAAGACCCAGTCTAGATGGGTTGAACCCACTGCTTCGGCTTTTAGTTCAGGTTCTTTAGTGTCGCAGTGCCATTATTGTGGCGCCAATTAAGGCAATGTCAGGCGCTTGCGTGCATTCAAACACTACTCAGTGGACTGGAATCCCCGGCGCAGATCGCCTTCGCGCGCCAGGAAACGGCCTTCCCTTTTGCCGTTCGCTCGCCCTTCGCGATAACTCAGGACGCCATTGACCCACACCCCATCAATGCCTTCGGCGGCCCGTTGTGGCGTGTTGAAATCTGCGACGTCGCGAACGGTTTTTGGATTGAACAACACCAGGTCCGCCCAGTGTCCTTCACGGATTTCGCCTCGGTCCTTCAGGCCGAAGCGCGCCGCGGAAAGACCGGTCATTTTGTGCACGGCGGTGTGCAACGGAAAAAGCCCAACGTCTCGACTGAAATGCCCCAGCACCCTCGGAAAAGCGCCCCACAGACGAGGATGGGGAAACGGATCTTCAGGCAAGCCGTCGGAGCCGACCATGGACAACGGGTGCGCGAGAATTCGTCTTACGTCGCTTTCGTCCATGCCGTAGTACACCGCACCCGCTGGCTGTAGGCGACGTGCAGCTTCGAGGAGCGACACGCCCCATCCAGCCGCGATGTCCGTCAGGTCTCGACCGCCCATGTGCGGATGCGGCGTCGACCAGGTAATGGTGATGCGATGGGCATCGGTCACTTGCTTGAGGTCCAGGGTCGAAGAACTCGCGGCGTAGGGATAACAATCGCAACCGACAGGGTGGTTTTGAGCCGCGCTTTCCAACGCGGCGAGCACCTGTGGACTACGCCCCCAATTACCGGCGCCAGCACATTTGAGATGGGAAATGATCACCGGACTTTGCGCATGTCGACCGATCTGGAAAGCCTCGTCCATGGCTTCGAGCACCGGTTCGAATTCGCTGCGCAAATGGGTGGTGTACACAGCACCGAACGCGGCCAACTCTTCGCTCAGTTGCATGACTTCATCAGTGGCTGCGCAGAAAGCGTTGGCATAAGCCAGGCCAGTGGACAAACCCAACGCACCGTCCTCCAGGCTTTCGCGCAGTTGCTGACGCATGACAGTGATTTCTCCCACCGAGGCCGTGCGCAGCAAATCGTCCATGTGATTGCTACGCAACGCCGTATGACCAACCAACGCGGCCACATTGACGGCCGGCGTCGCGGCTTCCACCGCATCGCGATAATCGGCAAAGCGCGGGTAGGCGAACGCCTGGGCCGTGCCGAGCAGGTTCATCGGGTCTGGCGGATCGCCACGCAGGCTGACGGGGGATGCGCTGATGCCGCAGTTGCCAACGATCACTGTGGTCACGCCTTGGCTGAGCTTGGGTAGCATCTGCGGTTGGCGGATGACCACCGTGTCGTCGTGGGTGTGCACATCGATGAAGCCCGGCGCCAGCACGCGACCGGCGGCATCGATTTCCTCCCGCGCGCGCGCTTCGTGCAGCTCGCCGATGCGTTCGATGCGACCACCGCGGATCGCTACGTCGGCGCGGTAGCCGGGGGTGTCGCTGCCATCGATGACCAGCGCATTGCGGATAAGTGTGTCGTACAACATGTCAGTCTCCCAGCGGCAGGTGATCGTCGCCGCCACGGTAATCGTCCAGGGCGAGCTTGACCCGCCGCAGGCGCTCTTGATTGTCTTCGGGGTGGGCCAGCGCCAACTCGGTGGCGAGCACGTCGATGGCCAGCAGCATGCCGTAGCGCGCGGCCGTGGGTTTGTAGATGAAAGAGGTTTCGGCGCCTTGCAGGGGCAGCACACAATCTGCCAGTTGGGCCAGTGGCGAGTCGGCGCGGGTGATGGCCAGGATCGGGGTGCCGTAGCTGCGGGCCAGTTCAACAGCACTCAATAGCTCCGGCGTGATGCCGGTCAGGGAACAGGCGATGACCAGATGCTGGTCGCTCAACGAGGTGGCGGTGATACGCATCATCACCGGGTCGCGGCAGGCGGCGATCGGGTAGCCAAAACGCACCAGCCGCACTTGCAACTCCTCGCCGCACAGCGCCGACCAGCCACCGAGGCCGAATGCGTGGATCATCCGTGCCTTGCCGATCATCCGCACCGCATCGCCGAATCGCGACTCTTCGAAGCCCGACAGATGCTGGCGCAACGTCGTCTCGATATCGCCGACGATCTGCCCGTAGAACGCCGATTGTTCCGGCGCGCCGGTTGGGTCGAGGAAGCGGCTGCCGACGCCGCTGGCCTGGGCCAGTTGCAAGCGCAAATCCCGCAGGTCACGGCAACCGACGGTACGGGCAAAGCGCGACAGCGTGGCGCTGCTGACTTCGGCGCGCTGGGCGAGTTCGTCGAGGCTGGCGGAGGCGGCAAATCCTACGTCGTCGAGCATCAGCCGGGCGATTCTTCCTTCGCCGGCGCTGAAGGAATCCTGGCGGGAGCGGATCTGGTAGAGGATGTCCATGACGGTTCCTTGCAATGGCGGTCACAGCACACGCGCAAGCCCGAGCGTCAAGGCGAATGCGATCACTGAGATCAGCGTTTCTAGCACGGTCCAGGTCTTGAAGGTTTGCGCGACGGTCATATTGAAGTATTCCTTGATCAGCCAGAAGCCGCCGTCATTGACGTGAGAAAAGATAACCGACCCGGCGCCAGTCGCCAGCACCAGCAGTTCCGGATGGGGATAACCCAAGCCGATCGCAACTGGAGCGACGATGCCAGACGCAGTGGTCATGGCCACCGTGGCAGAACCGGTGGCAACGCGCATCAACGCGGCGAACAGCCAGCCCATGACCAGCGGCGACAACTGGAACTCCTGGGCCAGGCCGACAATTTGCTGAGTGACCCCGGCGTCCACCAGGATCCGGTTCAAACCGCCGCCGGCACCGACCAGCAAGGTGATGCTGGCGGTCGGCGCCAGGCATTCATTGGTGAACTTGAGGATCGATTCACGGTTGAATCCCTGGGCCAGGCCGAGGGTCCAGAAGCTGAGGATGGTCGCCAGCAGCAAGGCGATCACCGAGTTGCCGATGAACAGCAGGAATTGATTGAAGCCGCTGCCCGGCGTGGAGATCAGGTTGGCCCAGCCGCCGATCAGCATCAGGATCACCGGCAGCAGAATCGTCCCCAGGGTTATGCCGAAGCCTGGCAGATTGGTCCGTGGCTCGCGGTCGAGAAATTGCCGCTCCAGCGGATTTTCAGCGGGCAGCTGGATGCGCGGGACGATGAATTTGGCGTACAGGGGACCGGCGATGATCGCGGTGGGAATGCCGATCAGGATCGCGTACAGCAAGGTCTGTCCCACCGAGGCCTGGAACGCCTGCACCGCCAACATCGCCGCCGGATGCGGCGGGACCAAGGCATGGACCACCGACAGGCCGGCGACCATCGGCAGCCCCACCATCAGGATCGACACGCCCACACGGCGGGCGACGGTGAACGCGATGGGCACCAACAGCACAAAACCGACTTCGAAAAACAGCGGCAGCCCCACCAGGAAGGCGATGCAAACCATTGCCCAGTGGGCGTTGCGCTCGCCAAAGCGTTCGATCAATGTCTGCGCCATGCGCTCGGCCCCGCCGGACTCGGCCATCATCTTGCCGAGCATCGTGCCCAAGGCCACCACCAGCGCGATGTGCCCCAGCGTCTTGCCGACACCGGCCTCGTAAGCTCCCACCACACCCGAGGGCGGCATCCCGGCCAGCAGCGCCAGGCCAATGGACACCAGGGTGATCACGATGAACGGATTGAGCCGATAGCGCGCAATCAGGACGATCAACGCGATAATCGCGATGGCCGCGTAGACCAACAGCCAATAACCGAAAGCAGGTGCCATGCGTGACTCCTCGAATGGGGTGACGTCGATGTGTTGTGAAACTCATAAATCATTTCGACGTAAAATCTTCAAACCCACTGAAAGTAATTTTCGCGCACAGACAAAAAATGTCGCTGATGGACATCGCGACATGGCGCTGATGAAAATTCAGGGCAAGACTTTCATCGCCCTTTTGGCGAAGGAGCTTGCTCCCGCTGGGCTGTGCAGCAGCCCCAGATTCATCAACCCAATCGACCAACGGCTGGCCGCCCCGCACTCAATTCCGTACCATCCGCACCTGTTTTTTACACCGCTTCCCCGGCAGCCGACGCTCCATCGGCGCCCAGTCAGGTAAACCATGAAACCAGCACGTCTTCGCGCCGACGCCCTCGCCGGCCTCACCACCTCTTTCGCCCTGCTCCCCGAATGCATCGCCTTCGCCCTGGTGGCCCACCTCAACCCGCTGATGGGGCTGTACGGCGCATTCATCATTTGCACGCTGACCGCGTTGTTCGGCGGTCGGCCCGGGATGGTGTCGGGGGCGGCAGGGTCGATGGCCGTGGTGATCGTCGCGCTGGTGGTCCAGCACGGTGTGCAATACCTGTTGGCGACCGTGCTGCTGGGCGGGCTGATCATGATGGCGTTCGGGCTGTTGCGGCTGGGCAAGCTGGTGCGCATGGTGCCGCATCCGGTGATGCTGGGGTTCGTCAACGGCCTGGCCATCGTGATCGCGCTGGCGCAACTGGAGCATTTCAAGCGCGACGGCGCCTGGTTGAGCGGCACGCCACTTTATCTGATGGCCGGCCTGGTGGCGGTGACGATGGCCATCGTCTACCTGCTGCCGCGCCTGACCCGCAGCGTGCCACCGGCCCTGGTGGCGATCCTCGGCGTTGGCCTGGCGGTCTATCTGCTTGGCCTGCCGACTCGGACGCTGGGCGACATGGCGCACATCGCTGGCGGCTTGCCGGTTTTTGCCCTGCCGGACATTCCCTGGAACCTGGAAACCCTGCAGATCGTCGCGCCTTACGCGGTGATCATGGCGACGGTCGGTTTGCTGGAAACCTTGCTGACCCTGAACCTGACCGATGAAATCACCGAGAGCCGTGGGTATCCGGACCGTGAATGCGTGGCGTTGGGCGCGGCCAACATGGCCTCCGGGCTACTGGGCGGCATGGGCGGTTGCGCCATGATCGGGCAGACGATGATCAACCTCAGCTCGGGCGGACGCGGACGGTTGTCGGGCGTGGTGGCCGGGGTGATGGTTTTGCTGTTCGTGTTGTTCCTGTCGCCGCTGATCGAGCGCATTCCACTGGCGGCGCTGGTGGGCGTGATGTTCGTGGTGTCGCAGCAGACGTTTGCCTGGGCCTCGCTGCGGGTGGTCAACAAGGTGCCGACGAACGATGTGCTGGTCATCGTTGCAGTGACGATCATCACCGTGTTCACCGACCTGGCCGTCGCGGTGGTGTGCGGGATCATCATCGCGGCGCTCAATTTCGCCTGGCAACAAGCTCGGGAATTGTATGCCGACGCGCATATGGAGACGGACGGCAGCAAGCTATATCACTTGCATGGCACCTTGTTCTTCGCCTCGACGACCCAGTTCCTCAACCAGTTCGACCCGGCCAACGACCCGGCCCTGGTAACGGTCGATTGCCGTCACTTGCGCTTCGTCGACTACTCCGCCGTCGCCGCGCTGATGACCCTGCGCGAACGCTACAGCAAGGCCGGCAAACATCTGCGCGTGTTCCACCTGTCGGAGCGGTGCAAGCGAATGCTCAAGCGCGCGGGTGTGCAGCACGACTGACACCATGCCGACACAAGCTCGCCCCCACAGGGGGTTTGGGGTGGGCGGAGACCAAGTGATTGTCGGAGGTCAAATGTGGGAGCGAGCCTGCTCGCGAAAGCGTAGGGCCAGGCAACATCAGCGTTGACTGGCAGACTGCATTCGCGAGCAGGCTCGCTCCCACATAGGTGCCTGATTGCGCTGGCATTACCGGTGTGACTCACACCATCTCCTCAAGAATCCACTCCACCACCGACGTCCGCTTCGGCGTCCAGCCGAGCAACTCACGGGCATTCGTGCCGCGCACACGACTGTTGGAGCCCAAGCCATAGTTGGCCATTTCATACCCCCATTCGGCCTCGGCTTCCGCCAGCGGCCAACCCTGTGGCGCATCAAGATTCAGCGCCCGGGCCATCGCGATGGTCATCTCGATAAACGAAGCTTCGCCGCTTTCAACGAAGTAGAACGTGCCGGGCCGGTTACGGCTGAGCGCAAGCGTGTACAACTCGACCACATCCTCGATGTGCACGTTGGACCAGATGTTCTGCCCTGGCCCGACATGCCGCACCACGCCACTCTTACGGGCCTGCTTGAGCAGGCGCGGCAGTTGCACGCTGTCACGCTTGACGCCCAGGCTGTGGCCATAGATCAAGGTGTTGCAGATCACCGCCGAGTTCACACCGTGCCTGGCCGCTTCAAGGATCAGATTGTCGATGGCGACACGTGCAGTCTTGTCGGCGGTGGGTTGTGGCAGGTTGCTTTCGTAGTAGAGATCATCGCTACGTTCATGAATGACTCCTTGGCAAGCTAAGTGATGGGACGAGTATCGAGGGCCCGTCCTTGCCGAAACAGCCCACATGGCCCAAATCACTCTTGCGTTGAAGTCACGAATCAGCCCTTGAAGTCTCGCGACGCGTATTCGGCGAGCTTGCCTTGGATGAAGTCCAGAAAGCACTGGATTCGCAAGGCCAACTGGGAGTTGCGGTAGTACACCGCGTTGATCGGTTGGCGATAGCCGCTATTGGCATCGGCCAGCAACACCTTGAGGCGACCGGCGCTGATGTCATCCCGGGTCATGAAATCCGACAGGCAGGCAATGCCTTGCCCCTCGAGCGCCAGGTGACGCACCGTTTCACCGCTGGATGCGCTGATGGCTGGCTGGATCGGCCAGCGATCGCCGTGGGTGTGGCGCAGCGGCCATTGATTGAGCCCGTCGTTCAGGGCAAACCCCAGCAGCGAGTGTTCCGCCAGTTCAGCGACGCTGGTGGGCGTGCCATGCGCCTTCAAGTAAGCCGGACTGGCCAGGATGTGCAACGGACTGCAACCCAGCGAACGGGCGTGAAGCGTCGAGTCCGTGAGGGTGCCGATGCGGATGGCCACGTCCGTGCTCTGTTCGAGCAAATCGATGATCAAGTCGTTGCTGTTGAGCTCCAGTTGGATGTCCGGGTAGAGCGTGCGGAACTCGTCGATGTGAGGAACGATGGCGTGGAGCATGAACGGCGATGCGGCGTTGATCCGCAAGCGCCCTGCAGGGTTCTTCTGGCGGGACGACAAGCGCTCTTCCAATGCGTCCATCTGGTCGAGGATGCCCTTGGCCTGCTCGAAGAAATACTTGCCCTCTTCGGTCAGGTCCATGCGCCGTGTGGTGCGGTTGATCAACGTGGTGTCGAGCTTGGCTTCCAGGCGCGACAAGGTGCGACTGACCGCCGAGGGCGTCTGCCCGACCTGCTCGGCGGCGGCGGAAATCGACCCGCTTTCGATCACGCAGACGAAGATCTGCAACTCGTCGGATCTGGCTTTCACAGACATCCTCTCGATGGAATGCACATCCAATGTGAAGGATGCTTTTGTGGCGAGGGAGCTTGCTCCCGCT
>NZ_JAOSHO010000360.1 GCF_025917275.1 Pseudomonas agronomica
CGGGAGCAAGCTCCCTCGCCACAAAAAACATCCTGCAAAACTCAATACTGGCCTTTCATCCAATTGTCATATTTCAGCCATAGAGTGTTCACACGGCTTACCGATACTTGGCCGACTTAATACACCCTATCTGCTAGGAGTAAGGCATGAAACTGAAGCGTTTGATGGCGGCAATGACCTTTGTCGCCGCTGGCGTTGCGACTGCCAACGCGGTTGCCGCTGTTGACCCTGCGATCCCGAGCTACACCAAGACCACTGGTGTATCGGGCAACCTGTCCAGCGTCGGCTCCGATACCCTGGCCAACCTGATGACCTTGTGGGCCGAGAACTACAAGAAAGAATATCCGAACGTTAACATCCAGATTCAGGCCGCCGGTTCCTCCACCGCGCCACCCGCACTCACCGAAGGCACCGCCAACCTGGGCCCGATGAGCCGCAAGATGAAGGACAACGAGCTGCAGGCCTTCGAACAGAAGTACGGCTACAAGCCAACCGCTATCCCGGTTGCCGTGGACGCCCTGGCCGTGTTCGTGCACAAGGACAACCCGATCAAGCAGCTGACCATGGAACAGGTTGACGCGATTTTCTCGTCCACTCGCCTGTGCGGCGCCAAGGCTGACGTGAAGACCTGGGGCGACCTGGGTGTGACCGGCGACCTGGCCAACAAGCCAGTGCAACTGTTTGGTCGTAACTCGGTATCCGGCACCTACGGCTACTTCAAGGAAGAAGCCCTGTGCAAAGGCGACTACAAGGCTAACGTCAACGAACAACCAGGCTCGGCTTCGGTCGTGCAGTCGATCAGCTCCTCGCTGAACGGCATCGGTTACTCGGGCATCGGCTACAAGACCGCCAGCGTGAAGACCGTGGCCCTGGCCAAGAAAGGCAGCACCGAGTTCATCGAAGACAGCGAAGAAAACGCCCTGAACGGCAAATACCCGCTGTCGCGCTTCCTCTACGTGTACGTCAACAAGGCCCCGAACAAGCCTCTGGCCCCGCTGGAAGCCGAGTTCGTCAAGCTGATCCTGTCCAAGCAAGGCCAGGAAGTCGTGGTCAAGGATGGCTACATCCCGGTACCGGCCAAAGTCGCCGCCAAGGCACTGGCTGACCTGGGTCTGAAGGAAGGCGCCGGCGAAGTCGCCAAGAAGTAACACTTGAACCCGGGCCAACGCCCGGGTTTTCCTGTGGGGGTGAGGCTGCTCCCACAGCTCAAATTCCTGTCCGCTGCCGCTCACCGCTGGCGGCGGATTTGTTGCGTCACTGCATTGTCATCTTTCTGTCATACAGGATCGCTAGGGTGTGCGCATGAATGATCTGGCCAACTCCACAATGACTACGACTTCCCCTCCCAAGCGCATTGACTTCAATACGCCTGAGCTGCAACGCAAGCGCCGCGTCCGTGCGCTAAAAGATCGCCTGACCCGCTGGTACGTACTGGTCGGCGGCCTCGCCGTTCTCGCAGCCATTACCTTGATTTTCTTCTTCCTGGCCTACGTGGTGCTGCCCCTGTTCAAGGGCGCGGACCTGACTGCCAAGGATTCGATCACGCCTGCCTGGATGCAAGACGCCGGCAAGCCGCTGATGATCTCCATCGAGGAGCAGAACCAGGTGGCCATGCGGGTTTCCGACAAGGGCCAGGCATTGTTTTTCGACATCACCAGTGGCGCCGAACTGCGCCGCGTCGACCTGCCGATCCCGGCCGGCGCGAGCGTGACGTCCATTGGCGAAGACCAGCCCGGCAGCCCGCTCGTGGCGATCGGCCTGTCCAACGGCCAGGCCTTGGTGTTCCGTCACACCTATAAGGTGTCCTACCCGGACGGCAAGAAAACCATCTCGCCTGCCGTCGAATATCCTTATGGCGAGACGCCGATCGCGTTGAACGAGCAGGGCGCTGCCCTGGAACATGTCAGCCTCAATGCCACTGATTCGACCTTGCTGCTGGCCGGTTCCAGCGGTGCTCAACTGCAAGTGCTGTCGCTGACCAGCGAAGAAAACATGATGACCGGCGAAGTCACCAGCGAGCAGACGCGTATCGATCTGCCGCAAATGACCGAGCCGGTGAAAAACATTTTCGTCGACCCGCGCCAGCAGTGGCTGTATGTGGTCAACGGGCGTGCCCAGGCCGATGTGTTCAGCCTGCGGGACAAGAGCCTCAACGGTCGCTACAAACTGCTGGAGAACGCTGACGCCCAAGTCACCGCCGCCACTCAGTTGGTGGGCGGTATCTCGCTGATCATTGGCGACTCCAAGGGCGGCCTGGCCCAATGGTTCATGGCCCGCGACCCGGACGGCGAGCTGCGCTTCAAACAGATCCGTACCTTCCAGATGGGCAACACGCCTATCGTTGAAATCACCGCCGAGGAGCGTCGCAAAGGTTTCGTGGCCCTCGACGCCGCCGGCAAGCTCGGCGTGTTCCACAGCACCGCCCACCGCACCTTGCTGGTGGATCAGGTGGTCGATGGCCAAGGCCTGTTCGGCATGTCGCCACGGGCCAACCGCCTGATCGTGGAGCAGGGCGGCAAGCTGCAACCGCTGACGCTGGAAAACCCGCACCCGGAAGTCTCGTGGAGCGCGCTGTGGAGCAAGGTCTGGTACGAAAACTACGACGAGCCCAAGTACGTCTGGCAATCAACGGCCGCCAACACTGACTTCGAACCCAAGCTGAGCCTTTCGCCGCTGACCTTCGGCACCCTGAAAGCCGCGTTCTACGCGATGCTGCTGGCCGCGCCGCTGGCGGTTGCCGCTGCAATCTACACCGCGTACTTCATGGCACCGGGCATGCGCCGCAAGGTCAAGCCGGTCATCGAACTGATGGAAGCCATGCCGACGGTGATCCTTGGCTTCTTCGCCGGCCTGTTCCTCGCGCCCTACGTTGAAGGGCACCTGCCGGGGATCTTCAGCCTGCTGATGTTGCTGCCGATTGGCATCCTGGTCGCCGGTTTCGTCTTCAGCCGCCTGCCGGAGTCCGTTCGCCTGAAGGTGCCGGACGGTTGGGAAAGCGCCTTGCTGATCCCGGTGATCCTGTTCGTGGGCTGGCTCTCGCTTTACATGAGCCCCTACATGGAAGCTTGGTTCTTCGGCGGTGACATGCGCATGTGGATCTCCCATGACCTGGGCATCACCTACGACCAGCGCAACGCCCTGGTGGTGGGCCTGGCGATGGGCTTCGCGGTGATCCCGAATATCTACTCCATTGCCGAAGACGCCGTGTTCAGCGTGCCGCGCGGCCTGACCCTGGGTTCGTTGGCCCTCGGCGCCACCCCGTGGCAGACCATGACTCGCGTGGTGATCCTCACCGCCAGCCCGGGCATCTTCTCGGCACTGATGATCGGCATGGGCCGCGCGGTGGGCGAGACGATGATCGTGCTGATGGCCACCGGCAACACCCCGGTCATGGAAATGAACCTGTTCGAAGGCCTGCGCACCCTGGCGGCCAACGTCGCGGTGGAAATGCCTGAATCGGAAGTCGGCGGCAGCCATTACCGCGTGCTGTTCCTGTCGGCCCTGGTGCTGCTGCTGTTCACCTTCGTCATGAACACCCTCGCCGAGCTGATCCGTCAGCGTCTGCGCAAGAAATATTCGTCGCTTTAAGAAAGGTAGAAGTCTGTGAAACAGAACTCCCTGAAAGGATGGTTCAAGAGCGGCGCCCCGGGCGTCTGGATCAGCGGCGGCGCGGTGTCCATCGCGGTCATCATGACCATTGGCCTGCTTGCGGTGATTGCCGTGCGCGGCCTGGGCCACTTCTGGCCGGCGGACCTGATCCACGCCAGCTACACCGTGCCGGGCATGCCTGCGCAATTGGTGGTCGGCGAAGTCGTCCAGAAGGAAGAAGTGCCCCGTGAGCGCCTGAAAAGCGCCGGCCTGCCTGTGCCGGACGAAGGGCCAGAGTTCATGACCCGCGAACTGGTCAAGGTCGGCAACCGTGACCTCAACGGCACCGACTTCACCTGGATCGTTGGTGACTGGCTGAAAAACCAGACCACGCCGCCCGAGCTGATGGCTATCGAACGTCGTGAGTGGGGCAATTTCTACGGCTACCTGGTCAACGTCAAGGAAGAAGGCAAGGTCGTCGCCGAAGGCGAAGCAGCCTGGCCGCAATTGCAGGCGCGTATCGAGCGCGTCAACAAGCTCGCCGGCGAGCTCAAGACCCTGGAAAAATCCGACATTGGCGCGATCAACGCCGGTCTGGAACGCATCCGCCTCCATGGCCGCAAGCTCGAACTGGACGGCAAGCTCGACGCCGCCGCCCAGGCCGACCTGGAAAGTGAACGCGCCGAGCTCAACGCCCGCTACAAAGACATCGAAGCGCGCCTTACCGATTTGCACGCCCAGTTCAACCGCGACAGCCTGACGGCCCGCGATGCCAACGGCAAGGAAGTGGAAATCGGCATCGGCAAAGTGGTGCACGCCTACCAGCCAAACGGCATGGGCACGTTCACCAAGCTCGGTTTCTACTTCAGCAAGGTTTGGGAATTCCTGAGCGATGACCCCCGTGAAGCCAACACCGAAGGCGGGATTTTCCCGGCGATCTTCGGCACCGTGATGATGACGCTGATCATGGCGATGATCGTCACGCCGTTTGGTGTGCTGGCGGCGGTCTATCTGCGCGAATACGCCCGCCAGGGCCCGATGACCCGGCTGATCCGCATTGCGGTGAACAACCTCGCGGGCGTTCCAGCGATTGTCTACGGCGTGTTCGGCCTGGGCTTCTTCGTCTACGTGCTGGGCGGCTCGCTTGACCGGCTGTTCTTCCCCGAAGCCTTGCCGGCGCCGACCTTCGGCACCCCGGGCCTGCTTTGGGCGTCCCTGACCCTGGCGTTACTGGCGGTGCCGGTGGTGATCGTTGCCACCGAGGAAGGCCTGGCGCGGATTCCGCGGACTGTACGTGAAGGCTCCCTGGCCCTCGGCGCGACCAAGGCCGAGACCCTGTGGAAAATCGTCCTGCCGATGGCAAGTCCGGCGATGATGACCGGCATGATCCTCGCCGTAGCCCGCGCCGCCGGTGAAGTGGCGCCGCTGATGCTGGTGGGCGTGGTGAAACTGGCCCCGTCGCTGCCGCTGGATGGCAACTATCCGTACCTGCACCTGGACCAGAAAATCATGCACCTGGGCTTTCACATCTATGACGTCGGCTTCCAGAGCCCGAACGTCGAGGCGGCCCGGCCATTGGTCTATGCCACGGCGTTGCTGCTGGTGCTGGTGATCGCGACCTTGAACCTGTCGGCGGTGTGGATCCGTAACCACCTGCGCGAAAAATACAAAGCACTGGATAGCTGATGGACTGTGGGAGCGAGCCTGCTCGCGA
>NZ_JAOSHO010000361.1 GCF_025917275.1 Pseudomonas agronomica
CGCTCCCACAAAAGCCCTCCATTGAGTCTTCCACTAAGCCGAGAACGCCGCGTCATAGGCGAACAACGCCGGCGCACCGCCGGTGTGCAGGAAAATGATCGGGCCGTCATCGAAACGGTCACGGCCGATGCCATCGAGCAAGCCGGCCATGGCCTTGCCGGTATAGACCGGATCGAGCAGCAGACCTTCCTGGCTCGCCAACAGCTTGACCGCTGCCAGTGTCCCGGCATTCGGTTCGCCATAGCGGGGGGCGAAATATTCATCCCACAGGTTCACCTTGAATGCCTCCGGGAGGGCCACTTCAAGCAGCTCTGCGGTGCGCTCGGCCAGGCCCTGCACCTTCGGAAACTGGTCCTCTTCGCTGCGCGAAACCGTTACGCCAATGACCGCAAGCGCAGGCAGGCTTTCGCTCAAGGCCAGCGCCAGGCCGCTGTGCGTGCCGGCACTGCCCGAGGCCAGTACCACCGCGGCGAAATCGACGCCGGTGTCCTTGATCTGTTCGGCCAGCTCCAGGCCGGCGCGTACATAACCCAGCGCGCCCAAGGGGTTCGAACCACCAATCGGGACCAGGTAAGGTTTCTTGCCGTTGCTGCGCAGGCGCCCGGCAAGGGCCTGCAATTGGTCATCGGCGTTGTCCAGGTTGTCGACCAATTCGACCTTGGCATCGAACAGTTCCAATAGCAGCCGGTTGCCGTTGCCCAGGTAATTGCTGTCCTCGGTGCCGATAGGGTTTTCCAGCAGCGCCACGCAGCCCAGGCCCAGCTTCGCGGCCAGGGCTGCGGTCTGGCGTACATGGTTGGACTGGATCGCCCCGGCGGTAATGAGGGTATCGGCGCCCTGGGCAATGGCGTTGGCGGCGAGGTATTCGAGCTTGCGCAGTTTATTGCCGCCCAGGGCCAGGGGCGTCAGGTCGTCGCGCTTGATGTAGATGTCCCGGCCTAGCCAGGCGGAGAGGCGGTCGAGTTTTTCCAGGGGTGTCGGGTGGCCGAGCAGGTCGAGACGATGAAAGCGAGACAGCTGTTCTTTGATCATGGGTCCGTACTGGTTGTAGGCGATGCCTGGACTATAGGCACGCGGATATCCAGGGGCAACCGGCAATCATTGGCCGGGGGGTAAATGGAGTGGGGCGTGATTTGTGAGCGCTGAAAAACCTGTGGGAGCGAGCTTGCTCGCGATGGCGGCCTGGCATTTGAACATCTTCATTGACTGTCTTACCGCTATCGCGAGCAAGCTCGCTCACACAGGGCAGTGTTCGGCAGGGGATATGCCGTTGAACCTGAACGAATGCTCTCCAGGCGCCGTCATACCCTCCCGTAAGCTAGCGTAGGAAAGTTGCCGTTGAGCCCCGCGATTAGTCCTTAGCTGCCTATTCATGTTTAACTTGAACGTTCATTCAAGTTAAACCATTGGTTTGCTGCCCGCTCACAACAGGAGGCTTGCCTTTGCCGAGTCCGTTTGCGCACGTCACGATTTCGCTTTGCGAGGTGCTTCGTCGATGAGTACTTCGTCCCTTTCACCCAGCGGCCTGGTCCGCATGAATCCGCCGGTGTTTTACTTCGCCGCGACCTTCATCCTGCTGTTCGGCCTGGTGGTGATCGCCATGCCCGGCCAGGCTGGCGCCTGGCTGCTGGCGGCCCAGAACTGGGCGGCCAACACGGTCGGTTGGTATTACTTGCTGGCGATGACCCTGTATTTGATTTTCGTGGTGGTCACCGCGTTATCGGGCTACGGCAAGATCAAGCTCGGTGCCGACCACGACGAGCCCGAATTCAGCTACTTGTCCTGGGCGGGCATGCTGTTCGCCGCCGGGATCAGCATTACGTTGTTTTTCTTTTGCGTCTCTGAGCCGCTGACCCATCTGGCGCAGCCGCCCCAAGGCGAAGCCGGCACCGCCGATGCGGCGCGCCAGGCGATGCAGATCCTTTTCCTGCACTGGGGTTTGCACGGCTGGGGGGTGTTTGCTTTTGTCGGCATGGCCTTGGCGTACTTTGCCTACCGGCACAATTTGCCGCTGGCCTTGCGATCGGCGTTGTATCCGTTGATTGGCAAGCGCATCAACGGTCCGATCGGTTACGCCGTGGATGGTTTCGGCATTATCGCGACGGTGTTCGGCCTCGGTGCGGACATGGGGTTTGGTGTGCTGCACCTCAATTCCGGGTTGGATTACCTGTTCGGCATCGCTCACACCCAGTGGATCCAGGTCGGCCTGATCGTGCTGATGATGGGCGCTGCGATCATCGTCGCGGTGGCCGGCGTCGACAAAGGCGTGCGGGTGATGTCCGACATCAACATGCTGCTGGCCTGCGCGTTGCTGTTGTTCGTGCTGTTTGCCGGCCCGACCCAGCATTTGCTCAACACGCTGATCCAGAACGTCGGTGACTACCTCGGCGCCTTGCCAATGAAAAGTTTCGACCTGTACGCCTACGACAAGCCGAGCGACTGGCTGGGTGGCTGGACGGTGTTCTACTGGGCATGGTGGATCGCGTGGTCGCCGTTCGTGGGACTGTTCATCGCACGTATTTCCCGTGGCCGGACGATTCGCGAATTCGTCTTTGGCGTGCTGTTGATCCCCCTCGGTTTCACCCTGGCGTGGATGTCGATCTTTGGAAACAGCGCCCTCGACCAAGTGTTGAACCATGGCATGAGCGCTCTGGGGATGTCGGCCCTGGACAACCCGTCGATGAGCCTTTACCTGCTGCTGGAAACCTACCCGTGGAGCAAGACGGTCATCGCTGTCACGGTGTTTATCAGCTTTGTGTTTTTCGTCACTTCCGCCGACTCCGGCACCGTGGTGCTGTCCACGCTTTCGGCCAAGGGCGGCAGTCCGGATGAAGACGGACCGAAATGGTTGAGGGTGTTCTGGGGGGCGATGACCGCCCTGGTGACCAGCGCCTTGCTGTTTTCCGGCAGCATCGATGCGCTCAAGTCAGCGGTGGTGCTGACCTCCTTGCCCTTTTCGCTGATTCTCTTGCTGATGATGTGGGGGCTGCATAAAGCGTTCTACCTGGAGTCCCAGAGGCAGATTGCGCAACTGCATTCATTGGCCCCCGTTTCGGCTTCGCGGCGGGGCACGGGCGGCTGGCGCCAACGCCTGAGCCAGGCCGTGCATTTTCCCTCTCGCGACGAGGTGTACCGTTTTCTGGATAGCACGGTGCGCCCGGCCATCGAAGACGTGAAAGCGGTGTTCATCGAGAAGGGCCTGACCGTGATGACCCAGCCCGACCCGGCGGCCGACAGTGTCAGCCTGGAAATTGGCCATGGCGAGCAGCATCCGTTCATCTACCAGGTGCAGATGCGCGGTTACTTCACACCGTCCTTCGCCCGGGGTGGCATGGGCTCCAAGCAAATCAACAACCGACGTTACTACCGTGCCGAAGTGCACCTGAGCGAAGGCAGCCAGGATTACGACCTGGTGGGCTACTCCAAGGAACAGGTCATCAACGACATCCTCGACCAGTACGAGCGGCACATGCAGTTCCTGCATCTGGTGCGTTGATCGAGTGCAGCCTCAGACCAGCCCACCATTGGCCCGCAGGATCTGCCCGTTCACCCAGCCGGCAGCCGGGCTGACCAGGAAAGACACGATGCTGGCAATGTCTTCCGGCTGGCCGAGGCGCTCCAAGGGCGGCATCTTGGCGTAGTGCTGGACCTGCTCTTCGCTTTTGCCGTGCATGAACAACTCGGTGGCGACCGGTCCCGGCGCCACTGCATTGACCGTGATCCGGCGACCGCGCAGCTCCTTGGCAAACACCTGGGTCAGGGACTCCACCGCGGCCTTGCTGGCGATATACACCGAGTAGCCAGGCAGGTTCAGGCCCACGGTACTGCTGGAAAAATTGACGATGCTGCCGCCATCGTTCAGCCGATTCGCGGCCTCGCGCAGGGTGTTGAAGGTACCGCGCGTGTTGATGGCGAACGTACGGTCGAACAGCTCGTCGCTGTGCTGTGCCAAGGGCATTACCTGGAGGATGCCGGCGTTGTTGATCAATACATCAACCTTGCCCAGTTGCGCTTCGACCTCATCGAACATCCGGCTGACATCGGCGGCAACCGACACGTCGGCCTTCACCGCTATGGCCTGGTGCCCGGCCTGGCGCAGCTGCACCACCAGCTTGGAAGCTTCGGTGGCGCTGCTGGCGAAGTTGACGGCAACGGCAAAGTCGTCGCTGGCCAGTTGCTTGGCAATCTCTGCGCCGATGCCGCGGGAGGCGCCGGTCACGATGGCAACTTTGGAGTTTGGAGCAGTCATGGCGAGAATCCTCTTGAGGTGTGGTGATGGGTTGCAGGCAGATTCACATGTTTACTCTTGCCGATAAATGCCGGAAAGTTGCCTTGACTGTTCAATAATCTCCAACAATCGGAGCGCAGGATTTCGATGGATCAGGTCAAGGCCATGCGGGTGTTTGTTCGCATCTACGAGCGCAGCAGTTTTACCCTGGCTGCTGAAGACCTGAACATGCCACGGGCCACGCTGACCCATACGCTCAATCAGTTCGAGGCCTGGCTGGGTGTGCGTTTGCTCGAGCGCAGCACGCGCAAGGTACGCCCGACCCTAGATGGCGAAGCCTATTACCCGCGCTGCGTGCAATTGCTGGCGGAACTTGAAGAAGCCGAACTGGCGTTTCGCGGTGTGGCGCCCAAAGGCAAGTTGAGGGTGGACCTGCACGGTACCCAGGCTCGATATTTCGTGATTCCGGCGTTGCCGCAATTCATGGCCCGCTATCCCGAAGTCGAACTGTTCATCAGCGAGGCGGATCGTTTCGTCGACCTGATTGCCGAGGGTGTCGATTGCGTCGTTCGCTCCGGCACGCTGGCGGATTCGTCGTTGATTGGCCGGCGTGTCGCCAATCTTCGGCAGATCACCTGCGCCAGTCCCGGTTACTTGCGCCAATACGGCGAGCCGAAAAGTCTCGATGATTTGAAACATCACAAGGCAGTGAACTACGTCTCGCGCACAACCGCCAAGCTGTATCCGTTCGAGTTCATGGTCGACGGCGAACTCAAGGAAGTGCCGATCGGCGGGACGTTGTCAGTCTCCGGCGCGGAAATCTACGCCGCTTCGGCCATTGCCGGCATGGGCCTGATCCAGTGCCCGCATTACCGGATGGAGGAGCCGATCCGCCAGGGCCTGATCCGGGAAGTCCTCGCCGCCACGCCGCCACCTTCCATGCCGGTGTCGGTGCTTTATCCGCACAACCGGCACATGTCGCCACGGGTGCGGGTGTTCGTGGATTGGGTCGCGGAGGTGTTTGCGCAGGCGCGTTAAGGTTTGGCTACCAAGGACCTTGTGGGAGCGAGCT
>NZ_JAOSHO010000362.1 GCF_025917275.1 Pseudomonas agronomica
GGGAGCGAGCTTGCTCGCGATGAGGGCCGGCTGGGCGCTAGAGAATCAACCCGCCAACAACCACACCCCCGCCCCCGCCGAAGCCGCCCCAGCCAACCGCACCAAGGGCGCCGCCGCGCGTGGCAGCATCCGTACCAGCGCAAAGCCGGCGCCATGCAGCGCCGCTGTCGCTGCGGCAAACCCGATGGCGTAGGCCCAAGGGCTCGACATGTCCGGCAATTCCAAGCCATGGGCCACACCGTGGAACAGCGCAAACAGCGCCGTCGCACCGATCGCCAGGCCCAGGGGCGGACGCACCGCCAGCGCCACCGCCAGGCCGAGGGCGAGCACGGAGGCGGCGATGCCGCTTTCCAGCGACGGCAGGTCCAGGCCTTCGAAACCCAGCAGGCCGCCAAGCAGCATCGTGCCGACGAAGGTGCACGGCAGCGCCCAGCGCGCGGCGCCTTGTTGTTGTGCAGCCCACAAGCCGACCGCGAGCATCGCCAGCAAATGGTCGAGCCCGCCGATAGGGTGGCCGAGGCCGGCGATCAGGCCATTGTCGCCATGACCGGGGTGGGCGAAGGCCAGGGCCGGGGTGAGCAGCAGGGCGAGGGCGCCGCAGAGGCGTTTGAGTGTCATGGATGAGCTTCCTTGTGATCAGTCGGAAAAAATCAGGCAGCGGTCAGCAGGCCCTGGCGTTCGATGAAGGCAATGATGTCGTCCAGGCCCTGGCCGGTTTTCTGGTTGCTGAACACGAACGGCTTGCCGTTGCGCATCCGCCGGGTGTCGCTGTCCATCATCTCCAGGGACGCCCCTACCAGCGGTGCCAGGTCGATCTTGTTGATCACCAGCAGGTCGGACTTGCAGATGCCTGGCCCGCCCTTGCGCGGCAGCTTGTCGCCGGCCGAGACGTCGATCACGTAGATCGTCAGGTCGGACAGCTCGGGACTGAAGGTCGCCGACAGGTTGTCGCCACCGGATTCCACCAGGATCAGGTCCAGGCCGGGGAAGCGCCGGTTCAACTGGTCCACCGCTTCCAGGTTGATCGAGGCGTCTTCGCGAATCGCCGTGTGCGGGCAGCCGCCGGTTTCCACTCCGATGATCCGTTCCGGCGCCAGGGCTTCGTTGCGCACCAGGAAGTCGGCGTCTTCGCGGGTATAAATGTCGTTGGTCACTACTGCCAGGTTGTAGCGTTCGCGCAGGGCCAGGCACAGGGCAAGGGTCAATGCGGTCTTGCCGGAGCCCACCGGGCCGCCAATACCTACGCGCAAGGGTTGTGTGTTCATGTGTATCTCCTAGGAACGGAACAGGCGGCTGTATTGGCGCTCATGGGCCATGCACGCCAGGGACAGGCCAAACGCGGCGCTGCCGTAATGGTCGGGGTCGATAGTCGAGGCGATGTGCTGGGCTTGTTGCAGCAGCGGCAGCAATTCGCTGGTCAGGCGCTGGGCGGCTTGCTGGCCCAGGGGCAGGGTTTTCATCAGCACCGCCAGTTGGTTTTCCAGCCAGCTCCACAACCAGGCGGCAAGGGCGTCTTCTGGCGTGATATTCCAGGCGCGGGCCGCCAGGGCCCAGCCCAGGGCCAGGTGTGGTTCGCTACGTTGCTGGAGAAAACGGCATGCCGCGCTGTCGAGTTCCGGCAGGCCGGTGAGCAGTTGCTGCAACGAGTAGCCCATCTGCCGGCTCTCCTGGTACAGCTCGCGAGTTTCCCGGCTGGCACGGTGTTGTTCACACAGTTGCAGTAGCGCGTCCCAATCATCAGTGGCGGCTGCGGTGCAATGGGCCAGGAGCAAGGGCGCTTCGAACCGCGCAAGGTTCAGCAGCATCTGGTCGCTGATCCAGCGGCGTGCGTCGTCGGGCGTCTTGACCAGGCCGTTGTCCACCGCCATTTCCAGCCCTTGGGAATAGCTGTAGCCGCCAATCGGCAGTTGTGGGCTGGCCAGGCGCAGCAGCGCCCAGGCCGGGTTCATGTGCGCAGGCCAAACTGGTGCAGGCGCGGCGCGTAATTGAAGTCTTCGTCGCCGTGCCGGGAATGGTGATGGCCGCCGCCATAGGCGCCGTGTTCCGGCTGGAACGGGGCCTCGATGGATTCGACGCTGGCGCCCAGTTGTTCGAGCATCGCCTTGAGCACGTAATCGTCCAGCAGGCGCAGCCAGCCATCGCCCACCTGCAGGGCGACATGGCGATTGCCCAAGTGATAGGCCGCCCGGGTCAGTTCGAATGCGTTGGCGCAGGTGACATGCAGCAATTGCTCGGGACGGGCGCAGACCCGCACGATGCGCCCATCCTCGGCTTGCAGGTATTCGCCGTCATGCAGCGGAGGTTGGCCTCGCTCAAGAAACAGCCCGACGTCTTCTCCCTCGGCACTGAAACAGCGCAGGCGGCTTTTGCTGCGGGCATCGAAGGTCAGGTGCAACTCGGCGTCCCAACCCGGTTGAGTGTCGATCCTGCGGTGAATCACCAGCATCGGAGTGCTTCCAGCAATGAACAATGCTGTGTTTAGAGCAAGGGGCTTGCCAATCGACGGGGATGTAGGAAATGGCTGGCGTGGCGTTCCAGGATGGCTTGGCTGGTGAGTCATCATGGTGCGCTTCGTGGCGTTGAGCACCATTTTGCGGCGCTCACAAAGAAACCTGTGGGAGCGAGCTTGCTCGCGATTGCGGTTTGTCAGCAGCATTGAAGGTGACTGATACGGCGCAATCGCGAGCAAGCTCGCTCCCACATTGGCCACATCCGGGTTACTCGGTACTACCCAATCCGCGCCAATGCTTGAGGCCGATGAAGATGAACCGCAGTTGCTGGGTGATCTTCGCTTGGGGCGTGAGATGTTCGGGAAGTGCTTCGGCGGGCGGGTCGATGATGTCCGGGAGCGTGGCGAAAACGCTTTTTACGATGAGATCGGCCATCACGTTCAGGCCGGCAAGGTCCAGGTGTTGCAGTTTCGGCATCAAGGCCAAGTCGGCGGCAAGGTCCGAGCTGATGTCCTCGCGCAGCCTTGCTATGGCTTGGCGCACCGGCAACGAACCGCCGTACTGCTCGCGGGCCAGGAATAGAAACTGCGATCGGTTGGCGTGGACCACGTCGAGGAAAATCCGCACCGAGGCGTCAATGATGCCGCCCATGACGAATTCGTTGTGGCGCACCAGTCGGATGGTTTCGCGAAAGGTCTGGCCGACTTCGCAGACGAGCGCCAGGCCCAGTTGGTCCATGTCGTCGAAATGCCGATAGAAGCCGGTGGGTACGATGCCGGCGGTCTTGGCGACTTCGCGCAGGCTCAGGCTGCCGAATCCCCTGCCGCACTCCATCAAATGACGGGCTGCATCCATCAGGGCGTTTCGGGTTTGTTGTTTCTGTTCGGCGCGAGGCAGCATTGCAGGACTGACTTCCGAGTCATGGGAGCGATGCACTCTAGCAAATAGGCTTTGGCGTCGTCGAACGGTAGGGCGGGTTCAGGCGGGAAACGAGGTGCTTTGAAAATCAAAAGCCCGATTCGAGGAATCGGGCTTTTTTCCAGGCCACCATGGGCTCAGCTCACTGCGCTGTTACGTTCGATTACACGGTCACCACCGCCTTCGGCAAGGGTCTGGCCTTGTGGAGTGCGGTCGGAGCCGTCAGCTGCGAGGGTTTCGCCCAGTGGAGTGCGGTCGGAGCCGTCAGCTGCGAGGGTTTCGCCCAGTGGAGTGCGGTCGGAGCCGTCAGCTGCGAGGGTTTCGCCCAGTGGAGTGCGGTCGGAGCCGTCAGCTGCGAGGGTTTCGCCCAGTGGAGTGCGGTCGGAGCCGTCAGCCGCCAGGGTCTGGCCTTGTGGGGTGCGGTCGGAACCGTCAGCTGCCAGGGTTTGGCCTTGTGGAGTGCGATCGGAGCCGTCAGCCGCCAGGGTTTGGCCTTGTGGGGTGCGATCGGCGCCGTCGGCGGCCAGGGTTTGACCTTGTGGGGTGCGGTCGGAACCACCTTCGACCAGGCCTTTTTCTTCCAGGCGATCACGGCCACCTTCGGCTACGGTCTGGCTATAGACAGAATGGCTGTCCTTGATCTGTGGCGTGGCTTGTTCGGAAGCTGGCAGGGCAAAGGCGGTCGAGGCCAGCAGTGAAAGGGACAGGCTCATCAGTAGTTGGCGTTTCATGATCGTTGCTCCTTGGGAGGGCTAAAAAGTGGGTACGAGGGCCATGCTACTCTCGATAAGTCGATATAAAAGTTCATAAACACAATGGTAATAATCAACGGAATTGATTGTTCTGGGGGAAGGCTCTAGAACGCGGCTTTCAGAGGAGGGGTTTCGCCCAAGAGTGGGTAGTTTGTACTCACTCGTGCCCCGCAAATGTGCGAGGGCGGTAACAGGTAGCTGTCGAATCGGTCAGGTTCTTGCGCATTTTTTAATGCCGTTCGTCGCCCTTGATGGTAAACCTGTCGGCCGTTTTGCCTGTCCAACAATCATCCGCAACGAGCCGGCCACAGGTTCGTGCTATCCCCGGCGTCGCGGTTCGGACGCCCATTTGCCTCAGGAGCCTTGTGCATGACGCGCACCTCAAAAATCTTCGCCTGGGGCTTTGCCTGCCTCGTCGCCCTGTTGGCCGTGCTGGTGCTGGTCATCGCGTTCTTCGATTGGAATCGCCTCAAGCCCACGCTCAACGCCAAGGTTTCCGAGGAGCTGCATCGTCCGTTCGCGATCAATGGCAACCTGGCAGTGGTTTGGCAACGCGAACCGCAGGAGGGTGGCTGGCGAGCCTTTGTCCCATGGCCCCACGTGGTGGCGGAGGATTTGAGCCTGGGCAATCCGGACTGGTCGAAAACCCCGCAAATGGTCACCCTCAAGCGCGTTGAGTTGCGTATTTCGCCCCTGGCGTTGCTGGCCCGGCGCGTGGCCATCCCGCGTATCGACCTGACCGAACCCGACGCCAGCCTGCAGCGCCTGGCCGATGGTCGCGCCAATTGGACGTTTCAGCTCGATCCAAAAGACCCGGACGCCGAACCGTCCAGCTGGATAGTGGACATCGGTGCCATCGGCTTCGACAAGGGCCACGTCACCCTTGATGATCAAACGCTCAAGACCCGCCTCGACCTGGTGATCGATCCGTTGGGCAAGCCCATCCCGTTCAGCGAAATCGTGGGTGAGAAAACCGCCAGCAAAGTTCGTGAACAAGGGGCGACGCCACAGGACTATGCCTTCGCCTTCAAGGTCAATGGGCAATACCACGGGCAGAATCTCGGCGGGTCCGGCAAGGTCGGCGGTCTGCTGGCGCTGCAGGATGCGTCGCAGCCTTTCCCTTTGCAGGCCCAGGCAAAGATCGGCGACACCCGCGTCGAATTGGCCGG
>NZ_JAOSHO010000363.1 GCF_025917275.1 Pseudomonas agronomica
GCTCGCTCCCACAGGTTTTGTGTTATTTCGCAAGTATCGAGTTAGAGAACATCCCCCGGCACCCGCACGAACCCTTCCATCAACACCCGCGCGCTGCGGCTCATGATGGCTTTTTTCACAGCCCATTCTCCATTGACCTGGCTGGCCTCGGCGCCGACGCGCAGGGTGCCGGACGGGTGGCCGAAACGCACGGCGTTGCGCTCGATACCGCCGGCAGCCAGATTCACCAAGGTGCCGGAAATCGCCGCGGCCGTGCCAATGGCGACGGCCGCGGTGCCCATCATGGCGTGGTGTAGCTTGCCCATGGACAACGCCCGCACCAGCAAATCGACGTCGCCAGCCGCCACGGCTTTTCCGCTGGACGAAACGTAATCCGCCGGCGGCGCGACAAATGCCACTTTCGGCGTGTGCTGGCGCTGCGCGGCTTCGTCCAGGTGCTTGATCAAGCCCATACGCAAGGCACCGTGGGCGCGGATGGTTTCGAACATCGCCAACGCCTTGGGATCGCCATTGATCGCGCCCTGCAACTCGGCGCCGGTGTAACCCACATCACGAGCATTGATGAAAATCGTCGGGATCCCGGCGTTGATCAGCGTCGCCTTCAAAGTGCCGACACCAGGCACCTCCAAGTCATCCACCAGATTGCCGGTAGGGAACATCGAGCCGCCACCGCCCTCCTCCTCGGCCGCCGGATCCATGAATTCCAGCTGCACTTCAGCCGCCGGAAACGTCACGCCGTCGAGCTCGAAGTCACCGGTTTCCTGCACCGCGCCATCGGTGATGGGCACATGGGCGATGATGGTCTTGCCGATGTTGGCCTGCCAGATCCGCACCACGGCCACGCCGTTCTGCGGAATACGGCTGGCCTCCACCAGACCGCTGCCGATGGCAAACGCCCCCACCGCCGCCGACAGGTTGCCGCAGTTGCCGCTCCAGTCCACGAACGGCTTGTCGATGGACACCTGGCCGAACAGGTAATCGACATCGTGGTCGGCGCGGGTGCTCCTGGACAGGATCACCGTCTTGCTGGTGCTGGACGTCGCGCCGCCCATGCCATCGATCTGCTTTTCGTACGGATCGGGACTGCCGATCACCCGCAGCAACAGGGCATCCCGGGCCGGGCCGGGGACGCGGGCGGCTTCGGGCAGGTCTTGCAGGCTGAAGAACACGCCTTTGCTGGTGCCGCCACGCATGTAGGTCGCGGGGATCTTGATTTGAGGCGAGTGAGCCATGTGCTCTAACTCCTTGAAAAATGGGCGGCCGGAAAACCGGCCACCCAAGCGATTTAAACGGCGACCGCCGACTCGAGGAAGTCCTGGGCGAAACGTTGCAGCACGCCCCCGGCTTCGTAGATCGACACTTCTTCAGCCGTATCGAGGCGGCAGGTCACCGGCACTTCGACGCGCTCGCCGTTCTTGCGAGTCATCACCAAAGTCAGCGTCGCCCGCGGCGTGCGCTCGCCGATCACGTCATAGATTTCGCTGCCGTCGATGCCCAGGGTCTTGCGATCGGTGCCGGGCTTGAACTCCAGCGGCAACACGCCCATGCCCACCAGGTTGGTGCGATGGATGCGCTCGAAGCCTTCGGCAGCGATCGCCTCGACACCGGCCAGGCGCACGCCCTTGGCCGCCCAGTCCCGGGACGAGCCCTGGCCGTAGTCGGCGCCGGCAATGATGATCAGCGGCTGCTTGCGTTCCATGTAGGTTTCGATGGCTTCCCACATGCGCATGACCTTGCCTTCCGGCTCGACCCGGGCCAGGGAGCCCTGCTTGACCTTGCCGTTCTCGACGACCATTTCGTTGAACAGTTTCGGGTTGGCAAACGTCGCGCGTTGCGCGGTCAGGTGATCGCCGCGGTGGGTCGCGTAGGAGTTGAAGTCCTCTTCCGGCAGGCCCATTTTCGCCAGGTATTCCCCGGCGGCGCTGTCCAGCATGATGGCATTGGATGGCGACAGGTGATCGGTGGTGATGTTGTCCGGCAGCACCGCCAGCGGGCGCATGCCCTTGAGCGGTCGCGCACCGGCCAATGCACCTTCCCAATACGGCGGGCGACGGATATAGGTGCTTTGCGGGCGCCAGTCGTACAGCGGCGTGACTTTCGGGCCGGTGTCTTCCTGGATGGCGAACATCGGGATGTAGACCTGGCGAAACTGCTCCGGCTTCACCGACGCCTTGACCACGGCTTCGATTTCTTCGTCGCTCGGCCAGATGTCCTTGAGGCGGATTTCCTGGCCGTCCACCACGCCCAGCACATCCTTCTCGATGTCGAAGCGGATGGTCCCGGCAATGGCATAAGCAACCACCAGCGGCGGTGATGCCAGGAACGCCTGCTTGGCGTACGGATGGATGCGCCCGTCGAAGTTGCGGTTGCCCGACAGCACGGCGGTGGCATACAGGTCGCGGTCGATGATTTCCTGTTGGATCACCGGGTCCAGCGCGCCGGACATGCCGTTACACGTGGTGCAGGCAAACGCGACCACGCCGAAGCCCAGCTTCTCGAGCTCGGACGTCAGGCCCGCTTCATCCAGGTACAGCGCCACGGTTTTCGAACCCGGCGCGAGGGACGACTTGACCCACGGCTTGCGGGCCAGGCCCAGGCGGTTGGCGTTGCGCGCCAGCAGGCCGGCGGCGATCACGTTGCGCGGGTTGCTGGTGTTGGTGCAACTGGTGATGGCGGCGATAATCACTGCGCCGTCGGGCATCTGCCCCGGCACATCGTCCCACTGGCCGGAGATGCCTTTGGCGGCCAGGTCCGACACCGCGACGCGAGCGTGCGGGTTGCTCGGGCCGGCCATGTTGCGCACCACCGAGGACAAGTCGAAGCTCAAGCCGCGTTCGTATTGCGCGCCCTTGAGGCTGTCGGCCCACAAGCCTGTGGTCTTGGCGTAGTGCTCGACCAGCTGCACTTGCTGGTCTTCGCGGCCGGTGAGCTTCAGGTAGTCAATGGTCTGCTGATCGATATGGAACATCGCCGCCGTGGCGCCGTATTCCGGGGCCATGTTGGAGATGGTTGCCCGGTCGCCCAAGGTCAGGGCGCTGGCGCCTTCGCCGAAAAACTCCAGCCAGGCACCGACGACTTTCTGCTTGCGCAGGAACTCAGTCAGCGCCAGCACCATGTCGGTGGCGGTGATGCCCGGTTGCAGTTTGCCGGTCAGTTCGACGCCGACGATTTCCGGCAAGCGCATCCACGAGGCGCGACCGAGCATGACGCTTTCGGCTTCCAGGCCACCGACACCAATGGCGATAACGCCCAGGGCATCGACGTGGGGCGTGTGGCTGTCGGTGCCCACGCAGGTGTCAGGAAAGGCCACGCCGTCACGCTGCTGGATCACCGGCGACATTTTTTCCAGGTTGATCTGGTGCATGATTCCGTTGCCTGGCGGAATCACGTCAACGTTCTTGAAGGCTTTCTTGGTCCAGTTGATGAAGTGGAAGCGGTCTTCGTTGCGGCGGTCTTCGATGGCGCGGTTTTTGGCAAAGGCCTGGGGATCGAAACCAGCGCTTTCCACCGCCAGCGAGTGGTCGACGATCAGCTGGGTCGGCACCACCGGGTTGACCTGCGCCGGGTCGCCACCTTGCTGGGCGATGGCGTCGCGCAAACCGGCGAGGTCCACCAGGGCGGTCTGGCCGAGAATGTCGTGGCACACCACCCGCGCCGGGAACCATGGGAAATCCAGGTCGCGCTTGCGCTCGATCAGTTGCAGCAGCGATTCACGCAGCGTGGCCGGGTCGCAGCGGCGCACGAGGTTTTCCGCCAGCACGCGAGAGGTGTACGGCAGGCCGTCGTAGGCGCCGGGGCGGATCGCCTCCACGGCTGCGCGAACGTCGAAATAATCCAGCGAAGTGCCGGGCAGCGGTTTGCGAAATTCTGTGTTCATCGTCAGGACTCGGTCACGGTGGTTTCAGAAGGGTTGGCGCAGGCCTTGAAATAAACACATTCCCCTGTGGGAGCGAGCCTGCTCGCGAATACGGACTGACATTCAACACCAATGTCGACTGACACACCGCATTCGCGAGCAGGCTCGCTCCCACAAGGGGATTCGGCTCATTCCGTTAGTGCGCTGGTGCCCTCCAGCTCAGCGTTGTTCGATTGGCACGAACTTGCGCTGTTCGACGCCGGTGTATTCGGCGCTCGGTCGGATGATGCGGTTGTTGGCGCGTTGTTCGAACACATGGGCGGCCCAGCCGGTCAGGCGCGAGCAGACGAAGATTGGTGTGAACAACTTGGTCGGGATGCCCATGAAGTGATACGCCGAGGCATGGTAGAAATCGGCGTTGGGGAACAGTTTCTTCTGCTCCCACATGGTCTTGTCGATGGCTTCGGAGACCGGGAACAGCACCGTGTCACCCACTTCGTCGGCGAGCTTTTTCGACCAGCCCTTGATCACCTCGTTGCGCGGGTCGTTGTCCTTATAGATTGCGTGGCCGAAGCCCATGATCTTGTCCTTGCGCGCCAGCATGCCGAGGGTGCCCTCGATGGCCTCCTGCGCAGAGCTGAAGCGCTCGATCATTTCCATCGCCGCCTCGTTGGCACCGCCATGCAGCGGGCCGCGCAGCGAGCCGATGGCCGCGGTGATGCAGGAGAACAGGTCCGACAGCGTGGAGGCGCAAACGCGAGCGGTGAAGGTCGAGGCGTTGAATTCATGCTCGGCGTAGAGAATCAGCGAAACATTCATCACCTTGACGTGCAGCTCGCTCGGCTTCTTGCCGTGCAACAAGTGCAGGAAGTGGCCGCCAATGGAGACTTCGTCGGTCACGCATTCGATGCGCTGGCCTTCGTGGCTGAAGCGATACCAGTAGCACATGATCGCCGGGAACGCGGCCAGCAGGCGGTCGGTCTTGTCGTGCTGCTGGGAGAAATCCTGCTCGGGTTCCAGATTGCCCAGGAACGAGCAACCGGTTCGCATCACGTCCATCGGGTGGGCGTCGGCGGGAATGCGCTCCAACACTTCTTTCAAGGCTTGAGGCAGGTCGCGCAACTGGCGCAATTTAGCGGTGTAGGCGTCCAGCTGGGCCTGGGTTGGCAGTTCGCCGTACAGCAGCAGGTAGGCCACTTCTTCAAACTGCGCATCTGCCGCCAGGTCGCGAACGTCATAGCCGCGGTAGGTCAGGCCAGCACCCGACTGGCCTACGGTGGACAATGCGGTCTGCCCGGCCACCTGGCCACGGAGCCCGGCGCCACTGAGTACTTTTGCTTCGGCCATTTGCTGTCTCCAGTTTTTAGATTTGTAGAGAATGGGGGGGAAAGATCGC
>NZ_JAOSHO010000364.1 GCF_025917275.1 Pseudomonas agronomica
GAGGCCATCAGCTCCAACACCGACCGCTGATCCAATTTTGAAACATCTGCCGACTACGCTGGTCCATCCCAGCTGCTAGGCTGCTTTGCAGGCCTTCATTTCGACAGAATTCTTGCCCATGCTCGTGCCGTTGCTGTTCGCCTGTGGTCTCGTCCTGGCTGCCACCCCGGCCATGGCCATGACCATCTACAAATCCACCGATGCCAATGGTGTGGTCTCCTATAGCGACCGCCCCAGCAAGGGTTCGCAGGTGTTCGTGTTCCGCGACCGCATGGTCGAGCGCCTTGAGCGGCAGGTGTTCCTCGATATCAAGAAGCAGAAGGGCGCGGACGCAGTGTACGTGCGCAATGACCTGTATGCGCCCGTGGAGATCGAGCTGAGTTTCGCCGGGCTGCGCAACGTGAGCGGTGCGCCGAGCCGGCCGATTCGTCGGGTAATGCCAGCACGCAGCAACCTGCGCCTGGCGCTGCTGACGGCGACGCGACCGGGAAGGCCGCTGGCGTATACCCCAAGGTTCGAATACTCCTTGGGCGACCCGGCAGGCGCCGCACAGGCCTATCAATATCCGTTGCCGTGGCGCGGCGGGCCGTTTCGGCTGAGCCAGGGCGCCAACGGTCAATACAGCCATTACGGCCCGAAGAGCCGCTACGCCATGGACATCGCCATGCCCGTAGGCACGCCGATCATCGCGGCGCGGGGCGGCGTGGTGGTCAAGACCGAGAACGAGCAGACCGGGCGTGGCACCGATCCTTCGGGCAACTTCGTGCGCGTGCTGCACGATGACGGGACCATGGGCGTTTATCTGCACCTGCAAAAAGGTTCGGTGAGCGTCAGGGAAGGGCAGCGGGTCATGGTGGGTACGCCGTTGGCGCTGTCGGGCAACACCGGCAACAGCTCAGGCCCGCACTTGCACTTCGTGGTGCAGCGCAACACCGGGCTGGGCTTGGTGTCGATTCCCTACCAGTTCAACCAACCGGTGGGCGAGCTGCCCAACTTTGCGTTGGGCAAGCAGTAGCACTCACGCTGGATGGGCTTTTCGTGGCGAGGGAGCTTGCTCCCGCCGGGTCGCGGAGCGGCCCCAAAAGCGACGACTGCTGCGCAGCCGAGCGGGAGCAAGCTCCCTCGCCACAGGGGGGGCGCCTGTTGGAACTCAATCGAGCATCAACACCTTCGCCAGGATGATCTTCGGCCCTTTCATCTTCTTGATGATGATCCGCAGGCCTTCGACTTCCAGCACTTCTTCCTCTTCCGGCACGCGCTTGAGGGTTTCATAGACCAGCCCGGCCAGCGTTTCCGCCTCGATATGATCCAGGTCGATCCCCAGCAGGCGCTCGACCTTGAACAGCGGCGTGTCGCCGCGCACCAGCAGCTTGCCCGGCTGGTAGGCCAGGATCCCGCGTTCGGCCTTGCGGTGTTCGTCCTGGATATCGCCTACCAACACTTCCAGCACGTCTTCCATGGTCAGGTAGCCGATGATGTTGCCATCGGCTTCCTCGACCACGGCGAAGTGCGAGCCGCCCTTGCGGAACTGCTCCAGCAACTGCGACAACGGCATGTGCCGCGACACGCGCTCCAGCGGCCGGGTCAGTTCAGCCAGGTTGAACGACTCGGGAATGTGGTCCAGGGCGGCCAGTTCCAGCAGCAGGTCCTTGATGTGCAGCAGGCCGACGAACTCCTGTCGCTCGCTGTCATACACCGGGTAACGACTGAATTTGTGGCGGCGGAACAGCGCGAGGATTTCCTTGAGCGGCGCGTTGAACTCCAGCGTCACCAGGTCTTCCCGGGAGTTCGCCCAGTCCACCACTTCCAGCTCGCCCATCTCCACGGCGGAGGCCAGCACGCGCATGCCTTGGTCGCTCGGGTCCTGGCCACGGCTGGAATGCAGGATCAGCTTCAGCTCCTCGCGACTGTAATGGTGTTCATGATGCGGCCCGGGCTCGCCTTGGCCGGCAATGCGCAAGATGGCGTTGGCGCTGGCATTGAGCAGGTAGATCGCCGGGTACATCGCCCAGTAGAACAGGTACAGCGGCACGGCCGTCCACAGCGACAGCAGCTCGGGTTTGCGGATGGCCCAGGACTTGGGCGCCAGCTCACCGACCACGATGTGCAGGTAAGAAATGATGAAGAACGCGGTGAAGAACGATACGCCCTTGATCACTTCCGGCGACTGGACGCCGACCGCGCCGAGCAACGGTTCGAGGATGTGGGCGAACGCCGGCTCACCGACCCAGCCCAGGCCCAGGGAGGCCAGGGTGATGCCCAATTGGCAAGCCGACAGGTAGGCGTCGAGTTGGCTGTGGACAGTGCGCAGGATATGCCCGCGCCAGCCGTTCTGCTCGGCGATGGCCTCGACCCGGGTCGAGCGCAGCTTGACCATGGCGAATTCGGCCGCAACGAAAAAACCGTTGAGCAGGACCAGGATCAGAGCAAAGAGAATCATGCCGAATTCGGCGAAGAGCGTAACGAGGGACAAGCCAGGGGAAGGGTCCATGATGGGGTTTTGCGGGTTCCGTATGTTCGTAGAGTTGAAAATCAGCGCCTGAAAAGGCAGGCACAAGTCAGCCAATGTAGCGGCTGACTGGTCGATTGCCTAGAGGGGACGGCCGGTCGGTATCACTCGTCGCGGCTTGAACGCCGCCCGTGAACCACCTGGGCCGGGGTGAAATGGCAGGTAAACGTACTGCCGTGGCCGGGCACGCTGCTGATTTCCATGCGCCCGCGATGACGCAGCAGAACGTGTTTGACGATGGCCAATCCCAAGCCGGTTCCGCCGGTGTTGGAGTTGCGGCTGGAGTCGACCCGGTAGAACCGTTCGGTCAAGCGCGGCAGGTGCTTGCTGTCGATGCCGATGCCGGAGTCACGCACGCTCAGGTGCGCGCCTTGCTCATCGCCCCACCAGCGGACGTGGATCCGCCCTTGCTCCGGCGTGTACTTGACCGCGTTGAACACCAGGTTGGAAAACGCGCTGCGCAGTTCCGCCTCGCTGCCCTTGAGTTGTACGGAGGGGTCGGCTTCAAGCGTGATCGCCTGTTGCTTGGGGCCGGACAGCTCTTGCGCATCTTCGGCGATGGTCTGCAGCAGCTCCTCGATGGGCACCGGCTGGTTGTCCGATGGGTAATCGGTGGCTTCCAGCTTGGCCAGCAACAGCAGGTCGTTGAGCAGGGTCTGCATGCGTCCGCTCTGCTGATGCATCTGCTGCAAGGCCCGGCTCCAACGGGGGTTCACCTCCTCGACGTTGTCGAGCAGGGTTTCCAGATAGCCACAGATAACCGTCAATGGCGTGCGCAATTCATGGGACACGTTGGCGATGAAATCCTTGCGCATCTGCTCCAGTTGATGAATGCGCGTCACGTCCCGCACCAGCATCAAATGCTCGTTGTTGCCGTAGCGGGTGATGTAGAGCTGGATGCGCAGCCGATCGTTGGTCGGCGAGGGGATTTCCAGCGGCTCGGCGTAATTGTCCTGCTCGAAATATTCCTTGAAGCGCGGGTGGCGCACCAGGTTGGTCACCGGTTGCCCGCTGTCCTGGGGCGTCTTGAGGCCCAGCAGGGTTTCGGCGGCGCGGTTCCACCATTCCAGGTTGCCGTCGCTGTCGAGCATGATCACCGCGTCCTTCAGTGCCGCGGTGGACTCCTGGACACGGTCGATCACGGCTTGCAGGCGGCCCCGAACGCGCTGGTCGCGCCGTTGCAGGTGGTAGATGCTGTCGAACACCTCGCCCCACAGGCCATAGCCGTCAGGCGGGGCTTCGTCGGGTTGGTGCAGGCGCAGCCACTCGTGCAGGCGCAACAACTGCTTGAGCGTCCAGGCCAGGTAGAGCCCCAGGCCCGCGGCCAGGCTCCAGCCGTAATACCCGGTGATCAGGCCGATCAACAGGCAACCGGTAACCAGCAACAACATGTGGCGAATCAGGGTGCCATGCCAGTTTTGATTCACGTGACGCGCGTCCTTGTCAGCTTGTCGGGCGGTAAGGGCTCGGATCAGGCCTTTGTCGAAAAACGATAACCGGTGCCGCGCACGGTTTGTACCAGATTCTCGTAGGCATCGCCGAGGGCTTTGCGCAGGCGGCGGATGTGTACGTCCACGGTGCGCTCCTCGACATACACGTTGCCGCCCCAGACCTGGTCCAGCAGCTGTCCACGGGTGTAGGCGCGCTCCTGGTGGGTCATGAAAAACTGCAGCAGGCGGTATTCGGTCGGGCCCATCTCGGCGGGTTTGCCGTCGATGGTCACGCGATGGCTGATCGGATCGAGCAGCAGGCCGCCGACTTCGATGGGCGCCTCGCCATCGGTCGGCCCGGCGCGACGCAGAACGGCCTTGAGGCGCGCGACCAGTTCTCGTGGGGAAAACGGCTTGGTGATGTAGTCGTCGGCGCCGACTTCCAGGCCCTGGATCTTGTTGTCCTCTTCGCCCTTGGCGGTGAGCATGATGATCGGGATATCACCGGTCAGCTCATCACGCTTGAGGCGCCGCGCCAGCTCGATGCCGGACGTGCCGGGCAGCATCCAGTCCAGCAGGATCAGGTCGGGCTTGCGGTCGACGATGATGGCGTGGGCCTGTTGGGAGTTCTCTGCTTCCATGCAGTCATAGCCGGCCATCTCCAACGCAACGGCGATCATCTCGCGGATGGGCGCCTCGTCGTCGACGATCAGAATGCTCCTGCCAACCATGGGGTAATCCTCTTGTCATTTAACTGTCTTGCGCCGCATTAGATAACGGAATTATTGCAGTCGTGTGACAGAAATTTCTGTGCGAGGCAGCAAAGGGGATCCTGGACTACGCTTTTCAGTCCGAATCCTGACAACTACAAAGGAAGGTTTCCATGAATCACTTCACCCAATCCATCAAGGTGCTGGGGCTGGTGGCTGCGCTGGCATTGCCTGGGATGGCGTTCGCGGCGGGCGAGCCGGCGATGGCCAAGGATGGCGTGCTGACCACGCATGAGGGCATGACGCTGTATACGTTCGACAAGGATGCGGGCGACAAATCGATGTGCAACGGCCAATGCGCAACCAACTGGCCGCCGCTCATGGCTGACAGCACCGCCATGCCCAGCGGTGACTGGACCGTAATTACCCGCGACGATAACAAGTCACAGTGGGCCTACAAGGGTAAGCCGCTTTACACCTACATCGACGACAAGAAGGCGGGTGAAAAGACCGGTGACGAAAAGGGTAAAGTTTGGCATGTCGCCAAGCCCTGACTGACTGCTCGAACCGCTTTCCGTGGCGAGGGAGCTTGCTCCC
>NZ_JAOSHO010000365.1 GCF_025917275.1 Pseudomonas agronomica
TGATTCCGGCTCGCGTATAGAACTGCCCGCGCCGTTGATGCGCCGCTTGCGCACCCATGCCCTGGGCCGCGTCCTGTGGCTGGACGATGGACAACTGGACGTCGAGCGCCTGTTGCTGCCGTTGCCCGACGCCAAGGGCAAGGTCCGGGCCTGGTGCCTGGCGCTGCCGTTCCTGCGGCCGGCCGAGGTCACGGGCGCAAAACTGGGGGACGATTACTTGCGGGGCATCGGCCAGGTCCATGAATGGCTGATCGCCGCCGCCAACGCCAAGCGCAAGAAAGGCCAGGCACTGATCGCCGTCAGCCATGCGCACATGGCGGGTGGCTCGGTGTCGGAGGACTCCGAGCGCAGCCTGATCATCGGCAATGCCGAAGCGCTGCCCGCCAGCCTGTTCGGCCCAAGCATCACGTATGTCGCCCTCGGTCACTTGCACAAGCCGCAGAAGGTCAATGGGGAAACGCGCATTCGCTACAGCGGCTCGCCCATCCCGCTGTCGTTCTCGGAAATCGGCTATCAGCACCAGATCCTCGACATCACCCTGGACGGCGAGAAACTGCTCAACGTCGAGCCACGGCTGATCCCCCGCGCCGTCAATCTGCAACGCCTGGGCCCGGCGCCGCTGGCCGATGTCCTGGTGCAGCTCAAGGACCTGCCCGATATTGACCTGCTGGCCGATGTCCAGCGCCAACCCTGGCTGGAGGTGCGGGTGCGCCTCGACGAGCCGCAACCCGACCTGCGTCATCAAGTGGAAACGGCCCTGCAAGGCAAAGCCGTGCGGCTGGTGCGAATCGCCGCCGAATATGCCGGCAGCGGTGCCACCGCAGGCGCCGATGAAGGTGCCGCGTTGATCGAACTGGATCAGCTCAGCCCGCAGGATTTGTTCAGCCGCGCCTGGCAGGACACCTACGGCAGCGAAGTGGACGAACAGACGCTGAAGGATTTCGCCGTGCTCTTGCAGGACGTACAGATGGAGAGCGAACAGCCATGAAGATCCTCGCCATCCGCCTCAAGAACCTTGCGTCCCTGGCCGGGCCCTTTGAAATCGATTTCACTGCCGAGCCGCTGGCCAGCGCCGGCCTGTTCGCCATCACCGGCCCCACGGGCGCGGGCAAGAGCACGCTGCTGGATGCCTTGTGCCTGGCGTTGTTTGGCGCCGTGCCACGGCTGAACAACACCGGTCGTGACGCCAAGGTGCCGGACGCCGACGGCGAAATCGCCACGGGCGACCCGCGCACGCTGTTGCGCCGTGGCACCGGCGACGGTTATGCCGAAGTGGATTTTCGCGGCATCGACGGTCGCCGCTACCGGGCCCGCTGGGAGGCCAATCGCGCCCGGGAAAAAGCCGCCGGCAAGCTGCAGGCCAGCCGCCAGAGCCTGCGGGACCTGGACAACGATCAGCTACTGGCCAGCCAGAAAGGCGAATACAAGGCCCAACTCGAAGCCGCCCTCGGCCTGAACTTCGAGCAGTTCACCCGCGCCGTGTTGCTGGCACAGAGCGAGTTCAGCGCATTCCTCAAGGCCGACGACAACGATCGCAGCGAACTGCTGGAAAAGCTCACCGACACCGCCCTGTATACCCGTCTCGGCCGCCGCGCCTTCGACAAGGCCAAGCAGGCCAAGGAAACCCATAAGCAGTTGCAGGACCAGGCCAGCGGCGTCACGCCCCTGGCTCCCGAGGCCCGCGCCGACCTGGATGAGCGCGTCCACCAGGCCCAGCAAGCACTCAAGGCCCAACAGGCGCAGCTCAAGCAACTGGAGCAGCAACAAACCTGGCTCAAGGAACTGCGCCAGTTGCAGGACGAACAGGCCAGCGCCGCCGAGCAAATGCAACACGCCCAGGCCGATTGGGAGGCGCAGGCCGATGAACGCCTGAAGCTGATCCGCCTGGAACAACTGGCGCCGCAACGGCATCAGTTCATCCGGCAGGCGGAACTGGCCCGGCAGTTCGAGCCGCTGGCGGTCAAGATCCAGCAACTGACCCAGCAGCAAGTCGAGTTGCATGAACAACAGGGCGAATTGGAAAAAGGCCTGGGAGTGGCGCAACTGGCACTGGTCGCGGCCCGCCAGCAGAGCACCGACAACGCGCCCCTGCTGCGCCAGGCGTTCGATGAACAAAGCAGCCTCGCTCGCCTGACCCAGGAAGCCGGCCAGCGCGCCGAGCATCTGCAACAGGCCCAACTGGCTTGCACCGACGGCCAGCGCACCCTCGACTCCCTACTGGAGCAGCAGCGACAGGTGGGCGAACGCCTGCAACGGATCGCCGGTGAACTGGAACAAAGCATCGGGCTCGCACCACTGAGCGATGCCTGGGGTGCCTATCGCGATCGCCTTCAACAATTGATGCTGATCGGCAATCGGCTGAACAAGGGCCAGGACGAACTGGCGCTGCTGGAGCAAAACGCGGCGCGTGCCGCCGAGGACCTTGCAACCCGTCGCCAAGACCTTGAAGTGCTCTACAAGGAGGCCGACGCCGAACCGCAGGCGGTGGCCGAACAGATCCAGTTGCTCGGCAACCTCTTGCAGGACAACCGCAAGCAACTGCGTGCATTCGAGGAACTGGCTCGGTTGTGGGCCAGCCAGCAGGAACTGGACAAACGCAGCGCGGAACTTGAGCAACGCCAGCAGCGGGCCTTGCAGGAACGCGACCGACTGGTGCGCGAAGGCGGCGAAGCCAAGGCCGAGCTGACGATCGCCGAACAGACCCTGACCGTGACCCGCGAACTGCTGGAGCGCCAGCGCCTGGCCCGCAGCGAAAGCGTCGAGCAACTGCGCGAGCAACTGCAAGACAACCAGCCCTGCCCGGTGTGCGGCAGCGTCGAACATCCTTACCATCAGCCCGAAGCACTGTTGCAGAGCCTCGGTCGCTTCGATGAAAGCGAACAGGCCAACGCCCGCAAGGCGGTGGACCTGCTCAACGAAAAAGTCATCGATCTCAGGGCGCAGTACAGCGGCGTCATCGCACAACTCAAGGAGTTCAAGCAACAACAGGAACAACTCGCCACCCAGCATCAGAGCCTGGCGCCAAGCCTTGAAGCCCACCCGCTGTCGGCGCAAATGCTGGTCCAGGATTCGCCCAAGCGCGACGCCTGGCTGGCCCAGCAAACCAGCCAGCTGCAACTGCGCATCAGCCAGGACGAACAACGCCAGGCAGCCCTGCTCACCCTGCAACAGGACGCCGCGCGACTGACCCGGCAACTGCGCGATGCAGAGACAGCCAACCAACAAGCGTCGCAGCACCTGAGCAACCAGCAACAGGAATTGGCCCGGGATCGCCAGCGCCTGGACGAGGAGCTCGAGCACTTCAGCGCACTGTTGCCGGCCGACACCTTGCAGGCCCTGCGCAGCGAACCGGCCGTCACGTTCATGGCACTTGACCAACGGATCAGCCAGCGCCTCGCGCAATTGGAACAGCAACGCGAAGAACTCGCCGAGCAACTTCAGCGCCAGCAAGCCTTGGAGAAAGAGCAGGATCGCCAGCAGGTCCGGGCGCAGCAATTGGAATCGGCACAACAGCAGTTCAATGCCCTGGCCGAACAGCAACAGGCCTGCCAGGAAAAACTCACACAACTGCTGGGCGAACACTCCAGCGCCGAACAATGGCAGCAGCAGCTCGACGTGGCGCTGGAACAGGCTCGTCAGGCCGAGGCCAGCGCCAATCAACAGTTGCAGGACCTGCGTAACAACCTCGTGCAACTGGCGGCCGAACTCAAGGCCCGGCATGAACAGGCCCAGGCGCTGGAGGCCGAACAGCAAACGTTGGCCGCGGGCATCGCCCAATGGCGCGCCTCTCACCCGGAACTGGACGACGCGGCGCTCGACGCCCTGCTCAGCCTTGACGAGCAACAAGTCGCGCAGTTGCGACAACGCCTGCTCAACAGCGAAAAAGCCATCGAGCAAGCTCGTGTGCTGCTCACCGAACGGGAGCAGCGCCTGCACAACCACCAGGCGCAAGACAACGGCAACCTGCCAGCCGAACAGTTGACCGATGCCCTCGCCACATTGCACGAGCAATTCGCCGCCGGCGAACAACAGTGTGCTGAGCTGCGTGCCCAACAGGCCGAGGACCAGCGTCGACAGAACGCCAACCAGGCCCTCGCCCAGCAGATCGAGCAGGCCTACACCGAGTACCAGCGCTGGGCACGCCTGGATGCGCTGATCGGCTCAGCCACCGGCGATCGCTTCCGCAAACTGGCCCAGGCGTACAATCTCGATTTGCTGGTGCACCACGCCAACGCCCAGTTGCGGCAACTGGTTCGTCGCTACCGCCTCAAGCGCGGCGGCAGCATGCTCGGGTTGCTGGTGATGGACACCGAAATGGGTGACGAACTGCGCTCGGTGCATTCGTTATCCGGCGGCGAGACCTTCCTCGTCTCCCTCGCCCTGGCGCTGGGCCTGGCGTCGATGGCGTCGAGCACGCTGAGAATCGAGTCGCTGTTCATCGACGAAGGCTTCGGCAGCCTCGACCCCGAGTCGCTGCAACTGGCGATGGATGCCCTCGATGGCTTGCAGGCCCAGGGCCGCAAGGTCGCGGTTATCTCCCACGTGCAGGAAATGCACGAGCGGATCCCGGTGCAGATCCAGGTGCGCCGCCAGGGCAACGGGCTGAGCACGGTGGAGGTGAAATGAGCCAAGCCACGCTGTATTCCTTCCGCCGCTGCCCCTACGCCATGCGCGCTCGGATGGCGTTGCGCTACAGCGCCATCGCGTTGGACATCGTCGAGGTCAGCCTCAAGGCCAAGCCAGCCGAAATGCTCGCGCTGTCGAGCAAGGGCACGGTGCCGGTGTTGCACGTCGACGGGCGAGTCATCGATGAAAGTCTTGAGATCATGCGCTGGGCACTCGGCCAGCGTGATCCGCAGGATTGGAGGCTGGCGGACGACCCCGAGGGCCAGCGGCTTACGGCGGAGCTGATCGAGGAAAACGACCAGGTATTCAAGCTTCACCTGAACCGCTACAAATACCCGGAGCGTTATCCCGAACAGCCGATGGAACACTATCGAAGTGAAGGCGAAGCGTTTCTGCGCAAGCTGGAAGAACGGCTGCAAGCGCGACCGTTCCTGGTGGCGGCGCACCTGAGCCTGGCGGACGTCGCGCTGCTGCCGTTCGTGCGCCAGTTCGCTCATGTCGATCGCCAGTGGTTCGCCCAGGCGCCCTACCCTCGACTACAGGAATGGCTGCAGGGTCTGCTCGATTCAGAGCTGTTCGTGGCGATCATGGCCAAGCAAGCTGTATA
>NZ_JAOSHO010000366.1 GCF_025917275.1 Pseudomonas agronomica
GTCTGCTCGGCAATCGAGCGAATGGTGTCCAGGATCGTGTTGATGTTCTTGCTGTCCTGCTCCAGCGCCTGCATGGTCTGGGTCGACTGCTGCAATTCCTCACTCAGCTTCAGCACGCTGCCGGTGGCTTCGCCGATGTGATGCTGGCCGTCGTGAACGTCGCGATAACCCGTGTCGGCGCTGACGGCGGCCTGGCTGCAGGAGCGGGCGACTTCGTTGGCGGTGGCGACCATTTCGTTGAACGCGGTGCTCACCAGTTCCACGGCCTGGCGCTGGCGCCCGGCGGCTTCGTTCATGTTCTGGGCCACGTCGCTGGTATCGGCGGCGGCATTCTGCAGGTCGGAGGAGGCGCTGCCGATGCGTTGTACCAACTGCGCGATCATGCCCAGGAACTGGTTGAACCAGCTCGCCAGGGTCGCGGTTTCGTCCTTGCCTTGCACGGCCAGCTGACGGGTGAGGTCGCCTTCGCCTTCGGCGATTTCCTGCAGGCCGTTGGCAACGCCACGAATCGGCCGGACGATGACGCTGGCGAAGCTGGCGCCGACAATGGCGAAGACCACGGCCAGGGCGGCGGCAATGACGGCGATCAACCAGGTCAGGCTCGAGGCGCCGGCCATCACTTCATCGCGCTTGATCAGGCCAATGAAGCGCCAGCCCAGGCTCTTGGAGGTGACGATGTTGGCCATGTACGGCACGCCATCGATCTCGATCTGCGTGGCGCCATCGCTGCTCTTGGCCAGTGCGGCATAGTTCGGGCCGAGATCGGCCAGCGGCTTGAAGTTGTGCTTGGCATCGGCCGGGTCCACCAGGACGTTGCCGCTGGCTTCCACCAGCATCAGGTAGCCGCTGTCACCGAGCTTGATGTTCTTGACCAGCTCAGTCAGTTGCTTGAGCGACACGTCCAGCCCGACCACGCCCACCAGTTTGCCGGCGGCATCGTTGACGGTGTGCACGATGCCGATCAACGACACATCATCCGGCGCCCAGTAATAGGCGTCGGTCTTCACGGTGGTGCCTGGCGCGGCGATGGCGGCCTTGTACCAAGGGCGGGCACGCGGGTCGTAATTGGAGATTTTCGGATCATCCGGCCAACTGGCATAGCCACCGTCCGCGAGGCCGACGGACAGGTAGGCGGTGGTTGGATGGCTCTTGGCGAACCGGTCGAAAATATCCAGGATCTGTTTGTTGGTTTCGGGCAGAGGTGTTTGCGCAGCGTCAGCGCCGGAGTAGTTCTTCAGGTCCTTGGCCGCGACGATCCGCGGGTCCTTGGCGAAGAATTCGACGTTTTGCATGATGCCGTCGAAGAACTGCTTCATGCCGTTGTCGATCTGGCGGATTTCGCGACCGCTGCTGTCCAGGAAGTTGGCTTGTGCCGCATCGCGCAGGTTCAATACCACGAGCACCGCCACCAGGATCACCGGCACGCAGGCAATGGCCGCGAACGCCCATGTCAGCTTCTGTTTGATATTCATGACTTCTCCCGCAGGTATTTATCGGTATTGGAACGGCGGAAACATTAGCGGTGAGCGTTGCGAACTCTGGAAGGGAAAGCGCCCATGCCTACCCATAGTCTATCGACCAAGGTCGTATTCCCTTGAGGTAGCCATTTGTCGGAGGTCGTTATCGCTGACAGTGATGTCGCGCAGACGATGGTCGCCTGGGTGGTTAATCGCGAAGATGGCATCGTTCGGGCAGTTCGCCCGGCTCCGGTCCAGATCGCCTTCCTGTCTCACGAGGCCCCATGCCAAGCGCATTCGAAAGCGTACTCAAGAACAAGAACATGGCCTATCGGCCCCAGGGCGCTGCGTCGCCCGGCCAGGCGCCAGTCCGTGTCGCGTTTGTGCTGATGGACAATTTTTCGATGATGTCCTTCACCGGCGCGGTGGACGCGCTGGTCACTGCCAACCTGATGAGCGACATGCCGCTTTATGACGTGCTGACGGTCGGTGCGTCGGGCGGGCAGGTGACGAGTGACCTGGGCATCGTCATTTCGGCCGATGTCGAGCTGGCGCAACTGCCGGACAACCTGGATGTGCTGATTGTCGCCGGCGGCTTTCGCGTCAAGCTGCAAGGCACGCCGTTGTTGCGGCGCAAGTTGCGCGCCAACGCCACCTCCGGCGCTTTGTTGGGTGGGCTGTGGAACGGCGTGTTCTTTCTCGCCGACGCGAACCTGCTCGATGGCTTCGAGTGCGCGGTCCATCCGGAAAGTCGCGCGACCATGGCCGAGATGTTCCCCCTCGTGAAGGTCTCCAGCCGGGCGTATGTCGTGGACCGCGAGCGCGTCAGTTGCGCGGGCGCCAACAGTTCGCTGCGCATGATGCTGCAGTTGATTCGCCGCACGGGTGGGGAAGCGCTGGTGGGGGCAATCGAGGAGATTTTGCGCTGCGACGAGTCGGGCGACGACGCCAGCGACCTGCCGCCAATCTTCGTCGAGACCGATCCGACGTTGCCGCAAAGCCTCAAGCTGGCGCTGGAATTGATGTGGCAGAACGTCGAGGAACCGTTGACGATCGATGAGTTGGCGGCGTGCGTCAAGGTGTCCAAGCGTCAACTGGAGCGGCGGTTCTGTCGGTTTCTCGGTGCGACCCCGACGCGGTATTACCTGGAATTGCGCCTGACCCGTGCACGCCAGTTGATCCAGCAGACCAATCGATCAGTCACGGAAATCGCCGTTGCCACGGGCTTTGTCAGCTCCCCGCATTTCCAGCGACGTTTCCGGGATTTTTTCGGTGTTCCGCCCGGCAGCTATCGTTCGGCGTTCGGGCGAAAACACGTATCGCAATGAGCCCTATCAGGCCGTGCGCATCCGCTGGACGACGTACAGGACGATACAGCCCGTGGCACACAGCCAGATGATGGAGCCAAAAGCGGCGGCTATGAGGGAAAAGTCGGAATCCAGTTCGATCATCCCCGGGACGGCGTAGACGAACCAAAGCAGTGAGATCAAAACGTAGCCCAGCGACGACATCAGCAGTTCGAATATCTTTCTAGCGTGCATCAGGATTCCCCGCCCGCCGATCAAGGCGGGTGTTCAAGCGATCGGTCAGGTTGGCTTTTTTTCTGTCTGGGCAGAAATAAAAGGAGTCATCAAGCAGTGAGTGACGAGCCGCAAGGCCTGGCAAATCAACTGCGGGACATCCAATGTCCGAGAGCTTCAGGAACTCATTCTGCAATCGCCTTCGCGGCTACGAATGGTAGCGCTGAAGGCCTGCGATTAGATTCAGCTCTTGTCGTCCAATAAATCTTCGGTCGGCAATTCTTCTGTTTGCGAGGCGGTCAAGGTCGTGCCCTTGCACAGCACCTTTCCCACTTCGTCGGCGATCGAACCGTCTATGATCCGGCCTTGCATCTGGTCGAACTCGGCTTTTTCAACGCCTTCGACGCTGTTGTACATGCCCATGTGACGGACATTCCGGTTGGCGCAATCAAGTTCAAGCCTGGTGTAATTCGTGAAATAGGCACCGGTTCTTCTTACCGTTGCCTGGACAGCCGAACCCGCTTCGACGAACGAGACGATGGCGTATTCGGCATTCGAATCATCGTAGTTGTACTGGATCGGCTGTACGTCTGCTGTCGCTGGGCAAGCCGCGAGGACGACGACCAGAGAAATAACCCTTTTCATTCTTTTCTTCCGTGAAATGGCTACGACAGAGGATGATGGCCAAGTGAAATCATTTTGCTTGGCTTGTCGGAGCGAGTCAACATTGCAATATGATTGCAATGTTGACCGTTGGTCGGACTCCGACGAATTTGCGGAACTTTAAGCTTTTGCGTCAGGCGACGCAATGCGAGGAATGTAGTCGAACAAAAAGGCAATGACAATTGCGCCAGCGGAAATCAGGAAGAGGAATGCATGGTGCCCTCCACTTGCGTTGAACAGCGCGGAATAGGCGAAACCGGCTACCGCCTGGAACGTGGCGAATGACACCGTTGCGCGGCTCCAGGCCACCTGTTGGCGGTGATGGTCTGGCACCAGTTCATGCACCCGCGCCAGGGCCAGCGGCACGATACCCGGCGGAAACGAACCGATCAGCACCGCCAGCAACGCCAGCGCCAGGAATGTCTGCGAGATGGCCAGCAAACCCAGGGCAACGGCCTGCACGGCGAGCACCAGGCGAATGCTTCGGCGCGCGCCCAGATGATCCGCGAGAAAGCCATAACTCACGGGCCCGATAATCGCGCCGACGCCGTACATCACCCAGACCAGCGCACCGACATGAGCACCGGCCTTTAGGCCTCGGGTCACGTAATCCACCAGGAATACCATCGCCGGCACCAACCCGGCCGCCATGAAAGCGTATTGAGCGAACAGCAGATAGACGGCTCGGGGCGTGGTGTCTTCCGGGGCGCTGTGTTTCGCGGCGGCCACGTGTGGGAGATCCTGCGGCCAACCGAACCAGCTCAGCCCGGTCAGCACCAGCGACAGCACGCCGAGCCCCAGCCAGGTGGCCTCAAGGCCCAGGCTCAACAAGGGCGGCACGATTGTCCCGGAGCCCGCGATACCCAGCCCGATCCCGAGGAAAATCGCGCCGCTGGCCAACCCTCTGCGCGCGGCGGGCACATGGGGCAGCACGGTCGCCGCCACCAGCACCATGATCGCGCCACCGGCAATTCCCGACAGCAGCCGCCAGGCGAAATACCATGTCACCGACAGCGGGAAGGCGCAGGCGAAAAACGCAGCGGTAACTGCCAGCATCATCAACCGCAGCGCATTTTTGTGGGTCAACCGCCGAGCCATGGGCCGACCGAGCAGTGCGCCGATCAGGTAGCCCACGAGATTGGCCGCGCCGAGGTAGACGACGTCGCCTGCGCTGAACCAATGCGCCTCGATCAGCGATGGAATCAAGGGGGTATAGGCGAATCGCGCCAAGCCGATACTGACGAGGCTGGCGCAGAGACCGGCGAATATCGGCAGCCAGATGCCGCTTGGAGGTGAATCGAGCGCTGCGGATGATGTACGCATGATGGCGATCCCGTGAGTGGTTTATGGCGCCCAGCATATCGGCTATCGTTGTTGCGTTTATGCAGCGATTACGCGGCACAGCGATGCAGTTATGCATCACCGGAGGACGGATGAATTGGGATGACGCACGGGTGTTCCTGGCGGTCTGTCGAGAGTCGACCTTGCGTGGCGCCGCACGGGTATTGGGGGTGGACCAGGCCACTGTCGGACGGCGTATCGTGGCGCTGGAGAAATCCCTGAGCGCGGC
>NZ_JAOSHO010000367.1 GCF_025917275.1 Pseudomonas agronomica
AGCTCCTACGCAGCTCCTACATAGCTCCTGCACAGTTCTGCGCGCCTACGGCCCAGCTGGAGCATTGTTACAAAGACAGTTTGCAAGCGCCCTCGGCCCGGTTAAGGTTCGCCACAGGTTTATCTGCCCCCGAGTCTGTATGTTCAAGCGGTCCATTTCTCACGCTGTCACTACCTTGCTGCTGGCCTGCGCTGCGCTGCCGGCCGAGGCCGATTGGTATTTGGACGGCGAGTCGTCGCGGCTCTCTTTTATCAGCAGCAAAAACGGCAATGTCTCCGAGGTCCAGCGTTTCCTCGTGCTGCATGGCCAGGTTCAGCCCGACGGATTGGCGCGCCTGGAAGTGGAGTTGGAGTCCATCAACAGCGGCATCCCCCTGCGGGACGAGCGCATGCGCGCCGAGCTGTTCGAGATCAAGCAATTCGCCGAAGCCATCGTCACCGCGAAGATCGACCTGGCGCCGATCCAGGACCTGGCCAACGGCGCCCAGTTGGAATTGCGCTTGCCGCTGACCGTGAACCTGCACGGCAAGCAGCATCAATACAATGTCGAACTGTTGGCGACGCGCCTGGACGAGCGTCGCTTCCAGGTCGTGACCCTGGAGCCGGTCGTGCTCAATGCGGCGGATTTCGATCTGGCGCCGGGTTTGGAAACGCTTCGAACATTAGCCGGATTGTCGGCCATCAGCCTGTCGGTACCGGTGAATGCGGTGCTGATCTTCACGGCGCGCTGACATGAGCGGCCCGGTATTCCCTTGGCGCGAAGGCAATCGCTTCGAACTGTTGATCGACGGTCCGCAGTTTTTCCCGCGCATGCTGGTGGAGATCGCCCGCGCCCAGGAACAGGTTGAACTGGAGTTGTACCTGGTGGAGGCGGGCGCTTGCGCCGAGGCGATGGTCCAGGCCCTCGTCCAGGCCGCCGAACGCGGCGTTCGTGTGCGCTGCCTGTTCGACGACTATGGCAGCCTGGCGTTTACCCTCAGCCTGCGCAATCGCCTGGTCCAGGCGGGCGTGGAGCTGCGTTTCTACAATCGCCTGAGTTGGCGCCGCTGGGTGCGCAACCTCTACCGCGATCACCGCAAGCTCCTGCTGGTCGACCAACGCTTGGCGGTGGTCGGTGGCACCGGGGTTACCGATGAGTTCTGGAACCCCTTGGAAGACCACAGTGACTGGCACGAAGTGATGGTGGAAATTGTCGGACCGCTGGTGCTCGATTGGCAGTTGCTGTTCGACCGCCAGTGGCTTGCCAACCGCCATCGACGGGCCTGGAAACCGGCGTCTAATTTCGGTTTGCCGCGCCTGCCCCGTGTTCCGCCGATGGGCGAGGGCATGGGCCGGGTGGCGTATGCCGACGCCCGTCAGCACCGCGACATCCTGCAGTCACTGTCCCGGGCATTGAACAGCGGGCAGAAACGCATCTGGATGGCCACTCCGTACTTCCTGCCGACCTGGAACGTGCGTCGTTCATTGCGCAAGGCCGCCGCGCGGGGCATCGATGTGCGCCTGCTGCTGACCGGCCCACGCACCGATCATCCGTCCGTGCGTTACGCCGGTCATCGCTACTACCCGCGCCTGCTCAAGGCCGGGGTAAAAATCTACGAATATCAACCCTGCTTCCTGCACTTGAAAATGGTGCTGGTGGACGATTGGGTCAGCATCGGCTCGTGCAATTTCGACCACTGGAACCTGCGCTTCAACCTCGAAGCCAACCTGGAGGCATTGGACTCCGGGCTGAGCAAGGCCGTGGCGGCCAGTTTTGAACGGGACTTCGAGCAAAGCCTGCAAGTGAGTCTCGACGCCTGGCAGCGCCGGCCGCTGTGGAAGCGCTTCAAGCAAAGGGTGTGGGGGCTGGTGGATCGGGTGGTGGTGAACCTGTTGGATCGGCGGGGTTAACCATCCACCGCAAAACCAATGTGGGAGCGAGCTTGCTCGCGATGAGGCCCCATCAGTCACCGCATCATCGACTGTCAGGCCGCCATCGCGAGCAAGCTCGCTCCCACAAAGGTATTGCAGTGTCGTTGGGTCAGAGCAACTCGAAACTCTGCTGCTTCACATCCTGGGAATCCAGGCCGATCTGCACGTTGAACTTGCCCGGCTCTGCGGCGTACTTGAGCTGGGCGTTGAAGAACCTCAGGTCGTCTTCGGTGATGTCGAAGTGGATGACCTTCTTCTCGCCGGCCTTGAGCATCACCTTGCGGAAGTTTTTCAATTCCTTCACCGGACGGATGATCGAGCCGGTCACGTCCTGGATGTACAGCTGCACCACGGTCTCGCCGTCACGTTCGCCGGTATTTTCCAGGGTGATGCTGGCATCGAGCTTGCCGGTCTTGTTCAGCGTGGTAGACGACAGGGCCATGTCCGACAGGCTGAACGTCGTGTAGCTCAGGCCATAGCCGAACGGGTAGAGCGGGCCGGTGGTGTCATCGAAGTACTGCGAGGTGTAGTTGCCGGGTTTGCCTGGCGTGAACGGCCGACCGATGCTCAGGTGGTTGTAGTAGGTAGGAATCTGCCCGACGGAGCGTGGGAAGGTGATCGGCAATTTGCCAGAAGGGTTGTAGTCACCGAATAGCACGTCCGCGATGGCGTTGCCGCCCTCGGTGCCGCTGAACCAGGTTTCCAGGATCGCATCGGCCTGCTGTTTTTCTTCCAGCAGCGACAGCGGACGGCCATTCATCAACACCAGGACCAACGGCTTGCCGGTGGCCTTCAGGGCCTTGATCAGTTCGCGTTGGCTGGCCGGGATGTTCAGTTCGGTGCGGCTCGACGATTCATGGGACATGCCACGGGACTCGCCTACGGCGGCCACGACCACATCGGCTTCCTCGGCGGCTTTCACCGCTTCATCGATCAGTACCTGGGCCGGACGCGGATCGTCCACTACTTCCGGGGCGTCGAAGTTGAGGAAGTTCAGGTAGTCGAGCACCTTCTTGTCACCGGTGATATTGGCGCCACGGGCGTAGATTAGCTTCGACTCGCCGCCCAGCGCGCGGGCCATGCCGTCGTACACGGTGACTGACAGTGCCGGGCGCCCGGCGGCGGCCCAACTGCCCATCATGTCGATTGGCGCCTTGGCGAGCGGGCCGACCAGTGCAATCTTCGCGGTTTTCTTCAGGGGCAGGGTCTGGTTGCGGTTTTCCAGCAGGACCAGGCTGCGCCGCGCGACGTCACGGGCATCGGCGCGGTGCATGCGGCTGTCGGCGTAGACGTCGGCGGGGTCATCCTCGGCCTTGCCGATACGCAGGTACGGGTCCTTGAACAGGCCCATGTCGTACTTGGCGGCCAGCACTTCGCGGACCGCATTGTCGATGTCGCTCTGCTCGATCTCGCCAGCCTTGAGCAGCCCCGGCAGTTCCTTGCCGTAGAGCGAGTCGTTCATGCTCATGTCGATGCCGGCCTTGATCGCCAGTTTGGCCGCTTCGCGACCATCCCGGGCGACGCCATGCTTGATCAACTCGAAGATCGCGCCGTGGTCACTGACGGCCAGGCCCTTGAAACCCCATTCCTTGCGCAACAGATCGTTCATCAGCCAGGTGTTGGCGGTGGCCGGTACGCCGTTGATGGAGTTCAGCGCGACCATCACGCCGCCCGCGCCCGCGTCGATGGCGGCGCGGTAGGGCGGCAGGTAGTCCTGGTACATTTTCACCGGGCTCATGTCCACGGTGTTGTAGTCCCGACCGCCTTCCACCGCGCCATACAGGGCGAAGTGCTTGACGCTGGCCATGATGCTGTCGGCCGCGTTGGCACCGCTGCCCTGGAACGCCTTGACCATCACCCCGGCAATGCGCGACACCAGGTAGGTGTCTTCGCCAAAACCTTCGGACGTCCGGCCCCAGCGCGGGTCGCGGGAAATATCCACCATGGGCGCGAAGGTGATGTCGATGCTGTCGGCCGCCGCTTCCTTGGCTGCGATGCGGCCGGAGCGGTAGATGGCATCCATGTCCCAGCTCGAGGCCAGGGCGAGGGGAATCGGGAAAATCGTGCGATGGCCGTGGATCACGTCATAGGCGAAGAACATCGGGATCTTCAGCCGGCTGCGCATGGCCGCGTCCTGCATCGGACGGTTTTCATCGCGGGTAATGGAGTTGAACGTGCCGCCGATGTTGCCGGCGGCGATTTCCTTGCGGATCATCTCCCGGGGCATTTCCGGGCCGATGCTGATCAGGCGCAGTTGGCCGATTTTTTCCTCAAGGGTCATTTGTTTCATCAGGTTGCTGATGAAAGCGTCCTTGTTCTCTATGGGGGCTGGCAGGTTGTTGGCTAATACGGATTGACTGGCCAGGGTGACAAACAGGCCCAGCAAACACAGATTCTTCATGAATAGTTTTCTCGCAAGCCTAAAGGGCGGTGATCAGTACACGCCGGTCAGCCTAAATGTGAGGAGCGGCTATTGTTGTTCGGGTGTTATCCAGTTAAATGCAGCACACTTTCGAACCTGTGGCGATGAACTTAGTTTCGCACCGCGCATCTTTTAGCCCATAGACCCGATTCGATCCAGTGCGGCGGCGATTATGCCCCAGACGCCGGCAAGATAGGTGGCGGTGTTTTTTAATGCAATGCAAGGGAGAGCTTCACCTGATGAATCCACGACTGAACCACCGCAGCGCGCTGCAAATGCTGGCCCTGATGCTGTTCACTACGTTGCTGGCCGGTTGCGGCATCAATAACATCCCGACCCTGGACGAACAGGCCAAGGCCGCCTGGGGCCAGGTGCAGAACCAGTACCAGCGCCGCGCCGATCTGATTCCCAACCTGGTGGAGACGGTCAAGGGGTACGCCCAGCATGAGCAGGACACCTTGACCGCGGTGATCGAAGCGCGGGCCAAGGCCACCTCGATCCAGGTCGATGCCAGCACCCTGGACAATCCGGAAAAACTCAAGCAGTTCCAGCAAGCCCAGGACCAACTGAGTGGCGCACTGAGCCGCTTGATGGTGGTGTCCGAGCGCTACCCGGACCTGAAGGCCAACCAGAACTTCCTGGCCCTGCAATCGCAACTCGAAGGCACCGAGAACCGCATCGCCGTGGCGCGTCGTGACTTCATCCTGGCGGTGCAGAAGTACAACACCGAAATCCGCACCTTCCCCGGTCGCCTGTGGCACAGCGTGATGTACAGCGACTTGCCGATCCGCGAGACCTTCGAGGCCACCAGCCCGAATGCCGAAAAAGCGCCTGAAGTGAAGTTCTGAAAAAAC
>NZ_JAOSHO010000368.1 GCF_025917275.1 Pseudomonas agronomica
TCCCTCGCCACGGGTTTTCCGCAGGTCGGGCCACCTCGACATTTCTCCAATCTCGTCTATTCTGAGATATCAATGTGCCATCTTTTTAGCGAAATCGGACGACTGGTCCTCAAGACCAAGTCGGTTTTGCAGATAACCAGTTATTCGCAAACACCTGTCCGCAACACTGTTCAAGGACCGAACCATGACGTCGTATTCCCACGACCAATCCTTCGCCAAATCCCAGCCTCGCGTGCTCTGGCCCGCCATGATCGTGGCCGTTGCCGGCTGCGTCGGCGTGCTGGCATTGAATGGCGCGAGCGCGCAGAACATCGGCCTGAGCGCCGGGCTGCTGATCCTTGGCGTGGGCGCCGGGATCTTCGGCGCGCGGTCGCAACGCCTTCAATTCAACCAGGCCATCGCAGCCGCCACCGCCCATCACGAGTTGCAGGCCAGCCAAGCCGGGCATAAAGGAACCGCGCAACTCAACGAAGTGATGCTCGGTGCCATGCCGATCTGGGCCAAGCAAGTCGAAAGCTCGCGCCAGCAGACTGAAACCGCGATCGTCTCGCTGACCAGCCGTTTCACCGGCATTTCCTCGCGCCTCGAAGAGACCGTGCAAGCCTCGCAACTGGCCGCTGGCGAGTTGGCCGGCAGCAGCAGTGGCGGTGCCGTCCAGGTGTTGGCGCAGAGCGAAGGCGAACTGGTCAAGGTCATCGATTCGCTGAAAGCCACCCAGGCCAGCCGTGATGAAACCCTCGCCCAGGTGCGCAACCTGACGGCCTATACCGGCGAGCTGCGGACCATGGCCGCCGACGTCGCGGCGATTGCCGCCCAGACCAACCTGCTGGCCCTCAACGCTGCCATCGAAGCCGCTCGCGCAGGCGAAGCCGGACGTGGCTTTGCCGTGGTGGCCGACGCGGTGCGCGCTCTATCTAGCAAGTCCAGCGAGACCGGCCAACAGATGTCGGCCAAGGTCGACGTCATCAACACCGCCATCACGCAATTGGTCCATGCCGCCTCCAGCGGTGCCGACCAGGACAGTCAATCGGTGGCCGTGTCCGAAGGCAGCATCCAACGTGTACTCGAACGCTTCCAGAGCGTCACCGGACGCCTCGCCGATTCGGCCGACATGTTGCAACGGGAGAGTTTCGGCATTCGCGACGAACTCACCGACGTGTTGGTCAACCTTCAATTCCAGGATCGGGTCAGCCAGATCCTCAGCCACGTGCGCGACAACATCGAGGACCTGCATGTGCACCTGCAGCAGGCCAGCCAGTCGCCCGAACAGGCCGCTTCCATCGACGCCCGCCAATGGCTGGCGCGCATGGAAACCACCTATGCCACCGACGAGCAGCGCCGCAATCACCACGGCGACTCGGCGGCGCAACAGACTTCACAGGAAATAACCTTCTTCTAGGAGCCTCCCATGGCGAAAAGTGTATTGGTTGTCGACGACTCCGCGAGCGTTCGGCAGGTGGTCGGCATCGCGTTGAAAAGTGCCGGCTACGACGTGATCGAGGCCAGCGATGGCAAGGACGCACTGGGCAAGCTCAACGGCCAGAAGGTGCACTTGATCATCAGCGACGTGAACATGCCGAATATGGACGGCATCACCTTCGTCAAGGAGGTCAAGAAGCTCGCGAGCTACAAGTTCACGCCGATCATCATGCTCACCACCGAATCCCAGGAATCGAAGAAGCAAGAAGGCCAGGCCGCGGGCGCCAAGGCCTGGGTGGTCAAGCCATTCCAGCCGGCGCAGATGTTGGCGGCGGTGTCCAAGCTGATTCTTCCCTGATGGCCGGAGGCTTCAATGCCGCTGCTGTACGAAATAGAAGATGACACCGCGCAGGTGCAGATCGACGGCGAGCTGACGATCTACACCGCCGCCGACCTGGCCGCGCAGCTGCTGCCGCGGCTGGGGGCCACGCCCGCGATGGCGCTGGACCTGTCGCAGATCACCGAGATGGACGGCGCCGGCCTGCAACTGCTGCTGATGATTCAGCGCGAGGCACCCAAGGCCAGCACCCAACTGACGGTGACCGATCAAAGCAAAGCCGTCACGGAGACGCTGGCCCTGTGCAACCTGGTTGCCCTTGGTCAACCCTAGCGGCACCGCAACACGTCGAACACGACAAAGGACATGAGCGTGAGCATCAATCTCGATCAGGCACAACAAACCTTCATCGTCGAGGCCCGGGAACAATTGCAGGCGATGGAAGAGTCGCTGCTGCAATTGGAAAACGACCCCGGCGACGATGACGCCATCGGCGCGATTTTCCGGGCGGCCCACACGATCAAGGGCTCGGCCGGACTGTTCGGCCTGGAGCCGATCGTCAGTTTTACCCACATCGTCGAAGACGTCCTCGATCGCCTGCGCGAGGGCAGTGTCGCGGTGGACCCGGGCTTGATCGCTGTGCTACTCAAGTCCGGCGACCACATGCTCGAGCTGATCGACGTGGTCGCCAACCAGGGCTCAACGCTGCAGCCCCCTGCCCTGGCGCGGGAAATGGAACTGTGCCAGATCCTGCAGGAGTACCAGGCGCCTCCAACCGCAGCCGAACCGGCCCGGGCACCAGAAACCGAAACGACCGACTCATCGGAAGCGAGCCTTTGGCGCATCGTCCTGCGCTTCGGCCAGGACGTGTTCCGCAACGGCATGGACCCTTTGTCGTTCCTGCGCTATCTGCAAACCCTGGGTGAAATCGTCGACATCACCACCCTCACCGACGCGCTGCCGGCTGTCGAGGCCTGGGATGCCGAGTCCTGCTACCTGGGCTTCGACATCGCGTTTCGCTCCGCCGCCGGATACACCGCGATCAACGAAGTCTTCGATTTCGTGCGGGAAGACTGCGTGATCGAAATCGTCGCCGCCCATGACGCCGAAACCGAGGCGAACACCGGCCTGGTCGCGACGTCCCAGCCGGCGAGCGACGAAAGCACCGCCATGGTCACTACCGGCGAGCTGATGCCGGACCAACGCAAGAGCCCGCGCATGCCCGCCCAGGTCGCGCCTGACAGACAGGCCGTCACCAATGAAAACAAAGCCAAGGACGGCGCCTACGTCCGTGTCAATGCCGACAAACTCGACGAATTGATCAACCTCGTGGGTGAGCTGGTCATCGCCAGCGCCGGTGCCAGCCTGCTGGCCCGCACCTGCCAGAACGACCCGTTGCAGGAAGCCACTTCGTCGGTGTCCGGCCTGGTGGAAGAGATTCTCGACGGCGCCTTGCGCCTGCGCATGATCCCCATCGGCGAGACCTTCAACCGCTTTCGCCGGGTGGTGCGCGATGTCAGCCAGGAACTGGGCAAGGACATCGACCTGATCATCAGCGGCGCGGAAACCGAACTGGACAAGACCGTGGTGGAAAAAATCGGCGACCCGCTGATGCACCTGCTGCGCAACGCCATGGACCACGGCATCGAAACCGCCGAGGCGCGGCAGGCGGCCGGCAAGCCGGCCAAGGGGCACCTGCACCTCAACGCCTACCACGACTCGGGCAGCATCGTGCTGGAAATCGCCGACGACGGCGCCGGCCTGAACCGCGACCGCATCCTGGAAAAAGCCCAAGAACGTGGCCTGATCGCCCAGGGTGCGAACCTGACCGACCAGGAAATCTACAACCTGATCTTCGAACCGGGCTTCTCCACCGCCCAGGCCGTCACCAACCTTTCCGGGCGTGGCGTTGGCATGGACGTGGTCAAGCGCAACATCACGCTCTTGCGCGGCACGGTCGACCTGGACAGCCAACCGGGCAAGGGCACCGTGGTGCGCATCCGCTTGCCGCTGACCCTGGCAATCATCAACGGCTTCCTGGTCGGCATCGGCCAGTCCACCTATGTCATTCCGCTGGACATGGTCCAGGAATGCATCGAATTGAGCGAAGACGATGGCATCGCCAGTCGCGAGCAAGGCTACCTCGACCTGCGGGGCGAGGTGCTGCCGCTGGTGTATTTGCGCGATCACTTCCATCACGAAGGCCCGGCTTCGCGCCGGCAGAACGTGGTGGTGGTGCGCTACGCCGAACTCAAGGCCGGGCTGGTGGTGGATGACCTGCTGGGTGAGTTCCAGACCGTGATCAAACCCTTGGGCAAGCTGTTCGGCGCACTGCGCGGCATCAGCGGCTCGACCATCCTGGGCAGCGGCGCCGTCGCGTTGATCCTCGACGTCCCGGCCCTGCTCACCCAGATCGCACAGATAGAAAACCGCTACAACTCGACCCCATTACAACAAGCCAACGCTCGCTGACGCTTCAACACTCCATGGAGAGGTATTCCCCAATGAAATGGTTCTACGACCTTAGAATCGCCACCAAACTGATCACTTCCTTCCTTGTGGTGTTGGCGCTGACCGCCGTCATGGGCGTGTTTTCGATCATCCAACTGGGCCAAGTGAACGGCACCACCACCGAGATCCGTGAAAACTGGATGCCGTCCATGCGCGCGGCCTCGGGCATGCGTTTCTTTGCCGCGAGCTATCGCCTCAAGGAAATGCGCCACATTGCCGCCGACGCCGATCAAGAGCGCGCCGGACTGGAACAGGAAGCCGACGAAGCCAGAAAAGCCTTCGAGACGCGCCTGGGCACCTATGAGCAACTGCTCTCCAACGCCGAAGATCGCCAACTGTTCGAAACCACCCGCAATGACTGGACGGCGTACCTCGTTGCCAGCAAAGACTTGTTTGCGCTGTCCCGGCAAGGCTTGACCGACCAGGCCCATGCGCTGCTCAAAGGTGAATCCAAGCGCAAGTTCGACCTGATCACCGCCGACCTGCAAAAACTGGTGGAGCTCAATGATGCCGGGGCTGGCGCTGCCAGCGAGAAAGGCACAACACTGTTTGAAAACGCACGCCTGTCGATCATCGTCGTGCTGGCCGCAGCCTTGCTCGTGGGCCTGGGCCTGGCGCTGTTCATTTCCCGGGTTATTTCCCGTCCGCTGAAACAAGCCGCCGCCGTCGCCGAACAATTGGCCGAAGGCAACCTGAACGCGAAGATCGACGGTGGTTCGAAGGACGAAACCGGCATGGTGCTCAACGCCATGCAGAACATGGTCGGCAAGCTGTCGCACATCATCGGTGAAGTGCGCAACGCCGCGGACAACCTCGCCAGCGCCTCCGAAGAAGTCAGCGCCACCGCGCAGTCGATGAGCCAGGCCACCAGCGAACAGGCGGCCAGCGTCGAGGAAACCAGCGCGTCCATCGAGCAGA
>NZ_JAOSHO010000369.1 GCF_025917275.1 Pseudomonas agronomica
GGCGCGCTGGGCATGAACGTTGAATTGATCGAGCGTTCCTCGCCGCTGAACAGGCGGTCACCCAGGCGCACCTCTTGCGTGGTGCGTTGCAGGGCCAGGGTGGTGACGTCGCCTTCGGTGGCGATGATTTCACCGCTGCCGATGTCATCGGCGTTGATACCGAGGAATTCCTTGGTCTGCGGGTCGGTGTAGACCTTGCCCTGGCGGAAGATGCCGTACGCCGGTTGGCTTGCATCGAAGGTGCCACGGGCGAAAATCCGATCGCCGGTGCCGCTGAGCACGCGCTCGGCGTCGCCAGCGACGATATAGGGCGCCTTGTTGAAATCTTCCGCCGTGTCGACGATGCGGTTGCTCAGCAGGAAACTGTTGATGGCTTGCAGTGGAATGCTCGGGATCGCGTCGGCCACAGGTGAACTGCGAATGCGCGGCGACAGCTTGATGGTGCCGCGGGAGGCGCCGCGATCAAGGGTCAGACGTGGCTGGCCGTTGACGTAGACCAGCGACAGGGTGTCGCCGGGGTAGATCAGGTTCGGGTTTTGCACTTGCGGGTTGGCCTGCCAGAGTTCGGGCCATTTCCAGGGCTCGCGCAGGTATTTGCCGGAAATGTCCCACAGCGTGTCCCCCTGGACCACGGTGTATTGCTGTGGAAAACCTTCCCGAAGTTGCACTTGCCCGTGCGCGATACCGGCCGAGGCCAGGAGCAGCAGGGCGAGTAGTGATTTCCTCATGCGGTGAATCCCTTTATTATGTGCGTTCGCGTAAAACGCCAGAGCCCCCGTGGCTCGCTACCTTGCGGAGCTGTTCTGCAAAAGAGCAACGTTTTACAACGGTAGCCTGCATCCCAAGACACGCCAGGCGAGCCACCCGACTTTACTTCACACGTGCATTTATCAAGCTTATGGCCATTTTGAACATTCTCGAATTTCCGGACCCGCGCCTGCGCACTATCGCCAAACCGGTGGCCGTAGTGGACGACGAAGTGCGTCAGTTGGTCGATGACATGTTTGAAACAATGTATGAGGCGCCCGGCATCGGCCTCGCCGCGACCCAGGTCAACGTGCACAAGCGTATCGTCGTCATGGACCTCTCCGAAGACCGCAGCGAGCCGCGGGTGTTCATCAACCCCGAGTTCGAAACCTTGACCGACGAGATGGACCAGTACCAGGAAGGCTGCCTGTCGGTGCCGGGCTTCTACGAAAACGTCGACCGCCCGCAGAAGGTCAAGATCAAGGCCCTGGACCGCGACGGCCAGCCTTACGAACTGATCGCTGAAGGCCTGCTGGCGGTGTGCATCCAGCACGAATGCGACCACCTCAACGGCAAGTTGTTCGTTGATTACCTGTCTAATCTCAAGCGTGACCGGATCAAGAAGAAACTGGAAAAGATCCATCGCCAGAACGCTTGATGCCCTCTTCAAAGGCTTGCCGCGGCAAGCCTTTTTCTTTTTGCGACTGCTTTGTAATTGAGAGTTTTCCATGACTGAGCCACTGCGCATCGTCTTTGCCGGCACTCCCGAGTTTGCCGCCGAACACCTCAAGGCCCTGCTGGCCAGCCCCCACGAAATCGTCGCGGTCTACACCCAGCCGGACCGTCCCGCCGGTCGCGGACAAAAACTGATGCCCAGCCCGGTCAAGCAATTGGCCCTGGAGCACGGCATCACGGTGCTGCAGCCGCCGACCCTGCGCGACGCCCAGGCCCAGGCCGAACTGGCGGCGCTGAAGCCGGACTTGATGGTGGTGGTCGCCTACGGCCTGATCCTGCCGCAAGTGGTGCTCGATATCCCGCGCCTGGGTTGCATCAACAGCCACGCCTCGCTGCTGCCGCGCTGGCGCGGTGCCGCGCCGATCCAGCGTGCCGTGGAAGCGGGCGATGCCGAAAGCGGCGTGACCGTGATGCGCATGGAAGCCGGCCTGGACACCGGGCCGATGCTACTCAAGGCCAGCACCCCCATCAGCGCCGAAGACACCGGTGGCAGCCTGCACGATCGCCTCGCGCTGATCGGCCCGCCAGCGGTAATCCAAGCCATCGCCGGCCTGGCCGCCGGCACGCTGGAAGGCGAGGTGCAGGACGACAGCCTCGCCACCTACGCGCACAAACTGAACAAGGACGAAGCCCGCATCGACTGGAGCCGCCCAGCCGTTGAGCTGGAACGCCTCGTGCGCGCCTTCAACCCTTGGCCGATCTGCCACAGCACCTTGAACGGCGAAGCCCTGAAAGTGCTGGCGGCCAGCTGCGCCGAAGGGCAGGGCGCACCGGGAGAAATCCTCAGCGCCAGCAAGGACGGCCTCATCGTCGCCTGTGGCGAGCAGGCACTGTGTCTGACCCGTCTGCAACTGCCCGGCGGCAAGGCGCTGAACTTCAGCGACCTGTTCAACAGCCGTCGTGAGAAATTCGCCGTCGGCACCGTCCTCGGCCAAGCGGCGGACGCTTCATGAACCCGCGTCTGGCCGCCGCCAAGGCACTTGCCGCCGTCCTCAGCGGCAAAGCTTCGCTGAACAGTTCCCTGCCGACCCAACTGGACAAGGTCGAAGACCGCGATCGCGGCTTCACCCAGGACCTGGCGTTCGGCACCGCCCGTTGGCAACCGCGCCTCTCAGCCCTCGCGGCCAAGCTGTTGCAGAAGCCGTTCAAGGCCGCCGATGCCGACGTCGAAGCGCTGCTGCTGGTGGGCCTCTATCAACTGCTCTACACCCGCGTCCCGGCCCACGCCGCCATCGGCGAAACCGTGGGCTGCGCCGACAAGCTGAAAAAACCTTGGGCCAAGGCCCTGATCAACGCCGTGCTGCGCCGCGCCCAGCGGGAAAGCGAAACCCTGCTGGCCGAACTGGAACACGACCCGGTGGTGCGCACCGCCCACCCGCGCTGGTTGCAGAAATCCCTCAAGGCGTTCTGGCCCGAGCAATGGGAAGCCATCTGCGCCGCCAACAACGCCCACCCGCCGATGATCCTGCGGGTCAACCGTCGCCACCATACCCGCGATGCCTACCTGGCGTTGCTGGGCGAGGCGGGCATCCCGGCCATTCCGTGCCAGTACAGCCGCGACGGCATCGTCCTGGAAACCCCGGGCGATGTGCGCGCACTGCCGGGCTTCGCCGAGGGCTGGATCAGCGTCCAGGACGAAGCCGCCCAACTGGCCGCCGACCTGCTGGAGCTGGCGCCGGGCCAACGAGTGCTGGACGCCTGCTGCGCCCCGGGCGGCAAGACCTGCCACATCCTCGAAGCCGAGCCGAAACTGGCCGGCGTAGTGGCGGTGGATCTGGAAGCCAAGCGCCTGGTACGAGTGAAAGAAAACCTCGCACGCCTGGGCCTTGAAGCCCAACTGATCGCCGCCGATGGTCGCGACACCGCAGCCTGGTGGGACGGCAAACCGTTCCAGCGCATCCTCCTCGACGCGCCATGCTCGGCCACCGGCGTGATCCGTCGCCATCCGGACATCAAGCTCACCCGCCAGCCGGACGACATTGCCGCATTGGCTGTGTTGCAAGGCGAACTGCTCGATGCCATGTGGTCGACCCTGGACGTGGGCGGCATGCTGCTCTACGCCACCTGCTCGACCTTGCCGACCGAAAACACTGAAGTGATCGAAGCGTTCCTCGCCCGCACGCCGGGCGCCCGGGAGCTGGACATCGCCACCCAGGCCGGGATCAAGCAGCCTCACGGCCGCCAGTTGCTGGCCCAGGAAGGCGGGCATGACGGGTTCTATTACGCCAAGCTGATCAAAATCGCCGCCGCACGCGGTTAAAACCGATTCGATAGGAGTGACTGGATGAAAATCATCATCCTGGGTGCAGGGCAGGTGGGCGGATCGCTGGCGGAACACCTGGCCAGCGAGGCCAACGACATCACCGTGGTCGACACCGACGGCGAACGCCTGCGCGACCTCGGCGACCGCCTCGACATCCGCACCGTGCAAGGGCGCGGCTCGTTGCCGACGGTATTGCGCCAGGCCGGCGCCGACGACGCCGACATGCTCGTGGCCGTGACCAACAGCGACGAAACCAACATGGTCGCCTGCCAGGTCGCCCACACGTTGTTCCACACCCCGACCAAGATCGCCCGGGTGCGCGAAGCCGCCTACCTGACCCGCGCCGACCTCTTCGACAACGAAGCGATCCCGGTGGACGTGCTGATCAGCCCCGAGCAGGTGGTGACCAACTACATCAAGCGCCTGATCGAACACCCCGGCGCCCTGCAGGTGATCGACTTTGCCGAGAGCAAGGCGCAACTGGTCGCGGTCAAGGCCTACTACGGCGGGCCGCTGGTGGGCCAGCAACTGCGCCAATTGCGCGAGCACATGCCCAATGTCGAAACCCGCGTGGCCGCGATTTTCCGCCGCGACCGGCCGATCCTGCCCCAGGGCGACACGGTGATCGAAGCCGACGACGAAGTCTTCTTCATCGCCGCCAAGGCGAATATTCGTGCAGTCATGAGCGAAATGCGCCGCCTCGACGAGAACTACAAACGCATCGTCATCGCTGGCGGCGGCCAGATCGGCGAACGCCTGGCCGAAGCCATCGAAAGCCGCTACCAGGTCAAGATCATCGAGATGAACCCGGCACGCTGCCGCTACCTCTCCGACACCCTCGACAGCACCGTGGTGCTGCAAGGCAGCGCCTCCGACCGCGACCTGCTGCTGGAAGAAAACATCGCCGACGCCGACATCTTCCTGGCCCTGACCAACGACGACGAAGCCAACATCATGTCCTCGCTGCTGGCCAAGCGCCTGGGCGCGAAAAAGGTCATGACCATCATCAACAACCCGGCCTACGTCGACCTGATCCAGGGCGGCGACATCGACATCGCCATCAGCCCGCAACTGGCAACCATCGGCACCTTGCTGGCCCACGTACGCCGCGGCGACATCGTCAGCGTCCACTCCCTGCGCCGCGGCGCGGCCGAAGCCATCGAAGCCATCGCCCACGGCGACGCCAAATCCAGCAAAGTCATCGGCAAAGCCATCCGCGACATCGGCCTGCCACCCGGCACCACCATCGGCGCCATCATCCGCGACGACGAAGTCCTCATCGCCCACGACGACACCGTGATCCAGACCGGCGACCATGTGATCCTGTTCCTGGTGGACAAGAAGCACATTCGCGACGTCGAGAAGCTGTTCCATGTGGGGTTGAGCTTCTTCTAACCCAGGCTGTGCGGTGGCAGTCATGGCCCA